>JBJDYD010000135.1:0-36626 GCA_051867015.1 Faecousia sp.
GTTCCAACGGTTTGCGGGCCTTCCTGCTTCTGTTTACTGTCAAATTCGGGATTATAACAGGTTCTTACGAAAAATACAATGACGGAAACTACATTTTCCGTGTGGCTTCCAGCGATAATTCACCCGCGAGCTTAAAAAGCGCGTCGGAGAGCACGGTTTCCACGGGAATATCCGTCAGCTCCGCGACGCGCCGATAGAATTCCGCGACCACGGGATCGAGGGTAACGGTGAACTGCACCATAGGGCTGCCTCCTTCGGAGAAAACTTCGCACTCCATTTTATGCTGCCCCTTGACAAAGGTGTTATAATAACAATGAATCACTGCCGCCGCTGCGCGGGAAAGGAAGATATACAGAAATGGCGAAGGAAAAGAAGGTTGAGCAAATCACGGATATGGAGGTCGATTTTGCCCAATGGTACACCGATGTGTGCAAAAAGGCAGAGCTGATCGACTACTCCTCTATCAAGGGCATGTTTATTTACCGCCCCTACGGCTATGCGATCTGGGAGAACATTCAGAAGCTCTTGGACGCGGAGTTTAAAAAGACGGGCGCGGAAAATGTCTATATGCCCATGCTGATCCCGGAATCCCTGCTGCAGAAGGAGAAGGATCATGTGGAGGGCTTCGCGCCGGAGTGTGCGTGGGTCACAATGGGCGGCAACGATAAGCTGGAGGAGCGCTACTGCATCCGTCCGACCTCGGAGACGCTGTTCTGCGAGCACTACCGCGATATCATCCATTCGTGGCGCGACCTGCCGAAGATGTATAACCAGTGGTGCAGCGTCCTGCGCTGGGAGAAGACCAGCCGCCCCTTCCTGCGCCACCGCGAATTCCTCTGGCAGGAGGGACATACCATGCACGCGACCGCAGAAGAAGCCCGCGAGGAGACCGAGCGGATGCTCAATGTTTACGCTGACTTCTGCGAAAATGTGCTTGCCATGCCCGTCACGCGCGGCAAAAAGACCGATAAAGAGAAGTTCAACGGCGCGGAGGCGACCTATACCATTGAGTGCATGATGCACGACCGCAAGGCGCTGCAGGCGGGCACGTCGCATTATTTCGGCGACGGTTTTGCCAAAGCGTTTGACATTCATTTTACCGATAAGAACAACCAGCAGGCATTTCCCCATCAGACCTCCTGGGGCGTTTCCACCCGCCTGATCGGCGGTATCATCATGACCCACGGCGACAACAGCGGCTTGGTGCTGCCGCCGAAGATCGCGCCCGTGCAGCTCGTGGTCATCCCGATTGCGATGCACAAGGAGGGCGTTTTGGACAAGGCGCGCGAGGTCGCGGAGCGCTTGAAAGCGGCGGGCGTGCGCGTCAAGATCGATGAGAGCGAGCAAAGCCCCGGCTGGAAGTTCGCCGAGTATGAGATGAAGGGCGTGCCGCTGCGCTTGGAGCTGGGGCCGAAGGACATCGAAAACAACCAGTGCGTCCTGGTCCGCCGCGACAACGGCGAAAAGACCTTTGTCAGCCTTGACGAGTTGGAGACGAAAGCGGCGGAGCTTTTGGACGCCGTACACCAAGGCATGTTCGAGAAGGCGAAGAAGAACCTGACCGACCATATCTATGATGCCGAGACGCTCGAAGAGGCAAAGCGTTTGCAGCAGGAGCACGGCGGCTTCATCCGCACGATGTGGTGCGGCGACGAGGCTTGCGAGAACCGTATGAAGGAAGAAGCGGGCATGTCCAGCCGCTGCATGCCCTTCGCGCAGGAAAAGCTCGGAGACAAGTGCGCAATCTGCGGCAGAGAGGCAAAGACCATGATCTATTGGGGCGTAGCTTATTAAGAGAATTACAAGGGAGACGCTTGTCAGGAAGCGTCTCCCTTGTGAGTTGTTTGGCTTTCTGTATGGAAGGACTTTTCCATCGCAAAGGCGAGGCAGAGCAGGGCAGCCATGATGCACAGCACCGATGCCTCCGGCGGAAACTCCGAAAGCGGCGTGCGCTCGGCGGCAAAGAACAGCTCATGGATATCCATTGCCCCGTGGACGAGCAGCGGCAGAGCGAACAGGGGATAGAGCAGGTACTTGGTTCTTAGAATGCCGCAGAAGGTCAGACAGGTCAGCACCAGTACGCCGCTGTAGAGCACACAGCACAGCGCAGTGTGCAGCGGGGAGGCAAAGGTGAATGCCTTGATGATGAAAAATGCCACGCCGCCGACGACGGGCAGACACAAAGGAACAAGCGTCCGTCTGCCCCACAGAAGCAGGAAAACGATAAACAGCACGGCAGAGAGCAGAGGTAAGTACAGATAGAGCCAAGCGTCTGCGCAGGAGAGACTTTTTTGCGGATAATAGATCAGCCGCAGCACAGCGGAAAGCGCCATCAGCAGCATGGAAGCAACGGCAAAACCGTTGTTCGGTTTGACAGTAAATTTCGTTGGAAACACCACCTTTCATGGAACAGTGAATGTACGCAGGGGACATGTCCCCCTAAGTCAGCGAAACGGCAGACGGTAAAGACGAACGGGTTTGTACGCATTTGGTAGTTCCTGCACCGGCGGGTACATGTCCCCGCCCTACAGGGAGTTTCATGACAATGACACGGAAAGACTGGCACAATTGTCATTGCGAGGAGCGCACACCCGCAAGGGGTACGCCGCATCCGTAATGCTCGTTCCTCGCGAACGGCTGCGCAGGCGACGTGGCAATCTACGAATCTTCTTTCTACATACTTGGTCGTTCCTGCACTGGAGCGCCGGGGTCGTCGCGCCCTACGGGGAGGGTGCATTTGTATCTTTCATCCGGGCGGAGTGCTATCGCATTATAGCATGGAAAAGAGAAACTGTAAAGCAAAGAAAACCGCAGACAAGGGTCACTTGTCTGCGGAATCCATATAGTATAGAGGGGAAAATGAAAAAGAGAATCATCAAGTACACCTATATCCTACCCGAGAATTGTTAAAATTATAACCCAAAAGAAATTAAGTTTGTATTAAGTTGTGTAAAAACTTTCAAAGACGGGCAGTCGTTTTTTGGCGGGGCGTGTCAAAATGAGGCGGTGAACCATACGATGGTATCGGAGGGGTTGCTTCAATGTATGACGATTATTTTACCTTCCGCTCCGTGACGACGGCAATGCGAGGCAGCCGCATCCTCGAGGCGATGGGGATCCAGAGCCTTACCGTGCGCACGCCGAAGCAATTGCAGCAGCAAGGCTGCGGCTACAGCCTTCGGGTGCGGGGCGACGCTGCGGCGCGCGCAAAGCAGGCGCTCGAACAGGCGGAAATCCAATACAGCCGTATCTACCGCAAGGACGAAAGCGGACAATGGCGGGAGGTGACGGAATGATCTATTTTGACAGCGCGGCAACCACGCTGCAGAAGCCGCCGCGTGTCGCGCGCGCAGTGCAGGAGGCAATACACCGCTGCGCGAGTGTCGGACGCGGCGGTTACGCGGCGGCGGCAGCGGCTGCGCAGACGGTCTTTGACTGCCGCACCCTTGCCGCAGAGCTGTTCGGTGCGACGGAGGAACAGGTAATTTTTACGATGAACGCCACGCACGGGCTGAATATCGCCATCGAAACGCTTGTGCCGGAGGGCGGGCGCGTGGTGATCTCCGGCTTTGAGCATAACGCCGTAACGCGCCCACTGTATGCGAAAAAAGCGCAAGTGACGGTGGCGGGAACGCGCCTGTTTTCGCAGGAGGATGCCCTCGCTGCCTTCGACGACGCACTTCGCCGGAAGCCGCATGCCGCAGTCTGCACGCAGGTGTCAAATGTCTTCGGCTATATTCTGCCGCTGACACAGATCGCCGCGCTGTGCAGGCAGTATGCCGTGCCGTTGATTATCGACGCCTCACAGGGGGCGGGAATTCTGCCCATCTCCCTTACCCGGACCGGAGCGCGCTTCATTGCGATGCCCGGGCACAAGGGATTGTACGGCCCGCAGGGGACGGGGATCCTGCTGTGCGCCGACGGCGGACAGCCGCTCCTGTTTGGCGGCACGGGCAGCAATTCCGCCGAACAGACCATGCCGGACTTCCTTCCCGACCGTTTGGAAGCGGGAACACACAATGTCTGCGGCATTGCGGGACTTGCGGAGGGACTGCGCTTTGTCCGCGCGAAAACCCCGCAGGCGATCCTGCGGCAGGAGCAGCGCTTATTGCGGCAATTGACCGCGCAGCTGCGCGAGATTCCGCAAATGCGCCTTTACACGGGGGAAAACCAGAGCGGCGTACTCTCCTTCACCGTCGAAAATACGGACTGCGAGGAGGCGGCGGCACGCTTGAGCAAATACGGCATCGCCGTCCGCGCCGGTCTGCATTGCGCGCCGCTGGCGCACGAGAGCGCGGGTACAAAGGAAAGCGGCACGGTTCGCGCAAGCTTTTCTGCATTTAATACGACACAAGAGACACGGGAATTTGCACGCCTGTGTAAAAAACTCTTTGGCGCGACAGAAAAAGCAAAGTTTCCTACTTGCTATTGGAGCGAAAATCGGATATAATCATTGAAATAAAGTATAAGCGGAGTTTTGCTTATGGATGCTATATTCGATTTTCTTAAGGATTTTACAGCCATGCTGCCCACGATCAAGATCATGGACATCATTGATATTTTGGTGGTCGCGTTCATCATCTACGGCATCATCACCATGATCCAGACCACGGGCGCGGCGCGTATTGCCAAGAGCGTTGTGATCATTTTGGCGCTGACGGTCGTGACCCAGCTGCTCAATATGTACCTGATGAATTACCTGCTTGACAAGATCTTGGAGATCGGTCTGATTGCGCTGGTCATCATGTTCCAGCCGGAGCTGCGCCGTATGTTGGAGAAGCTCGGCGGCAAGTCTCTGCGTGAGATGATTTCTATGAAGGAGGAGCAGCGGGAAATCGACCGCGTGATTGCCCAGACGGTTTCCGCCTGCGAGACAATGTCCAAGGAGCGCACGGGCGTACTGATCGTCTTCGAGCGGGACACCTCGCTGATGGACTATCAGAAGTCCGGTACGGTGATTGATGCGCAGGTCTCCTCCGAGCTGCTGCGCAACATCTTCTTCACAAAGGCGGCGCTGCACGACGGCGCGGTGATCATTCGAAACGAAAGAATCGCGGCGGCGGGCTGCGTCCTGCCGCTGACACAGAACCGCAACATCAGCAGCGACCTCGGCACGAGACATCGCGCTGCCATCGGTATGAGCGAAGTCTCCGACGCGGTGGTCGTGATCGTCTCGGAGGAAACGGGTACCATTTCCGTTGCCGTCGGCGGAATGCTCAAGCGCCATTTGGCGCCGCAGACGCTGGAAAAGCTGCTTCTCAACGAGCTTGCACCAAAGACGGAGGAGAAAACGTGGAACCCCTTAAAGCTCCTGCGCAGAAAACGCAGAAAAAAGGATGATAAGGATGCAGAAACATAAGATACTTTCTTTCCTGCTGGCGCTGCTTGTGTCCATCGGTCTGTGGTTTTATGCCGTCACGGTGGTCAACCCCAACGATACCGCGCGGATCTCGGATATCAAGGTGCGTATTGTGGGCACGGGCGAGTTGACAAGCAATAAACTGATGCTGACCGGCGGCGAGGGGCAGACAGTGACCGTTGAGATCTCCGGCAGGCGTTCCGATCTGAAGGAACTGAACAGCTCGTCTTTGGAAGCCATCGCGGATGTGGGCAACATTGACCGTGCCGGGGAATATGAGGTGAGCTGGACGCTCGATCCGCCCTCCACCGTGGCTTCGGGCGATATCAGCCTCGTCAGCGCAAGCTCGAATAAGATCAGGGTAAAGGTGAGCGAATATAAGGAGCGCCCGGAGATTCCCGTAACCGTGGAATATGTGGGCGAGCTTGCCTCCGGCTATGTCCGCGATCCCGCAGTCTTGAGCACCGAAACCCTCGCGGTCAGCGGTCCTTCCGAAGAGGTCGGAAAGATTGACCATGCGATTGTGACGGTGGACTTGACGGACGCGACAAAGAATATCAGCGAGGATATGGAGTACCGATTCGTCGATAAGGAGGGCGAGGAGCTTGCCCTGAGCGAATATGTCACGGTTTCTGCGCTGACCGTGCGCGTGACCGTGCCTGTCTTGGCATACAAACAGGTTAATTTGAAGGTCAAGCTGATTGCCGGCGGCGGCGCGACGGAGGAGGATGTGACCTGCACCATCGACCCGCCCACCATCGGCGTGACCGGCTCGGAGGAAGCGCTGCGCAATCTGGATGACATTGAGATTCTTGAAATTGATCTCGGAAAGATCATCGGCGCAAAGACATGGACCATCACGCCCGACCTGCCTGCGGGTGTGACGAATCGCGCCACAGATGCTACCGTCAAGATTCTGCTGCGTTTCAACGGGCTGACCACAAAAAGCATTACTGTTCCGTGCGCGAACATTACCCGCATGAATGACGATGAAACGATGGGCTTCGGCGAACAGAGTGTTGTGATCCAAGTGCGAGGCAGATCGGAAGCGGTCAATGCGCTGAGCGCAGAGGACATTAAAATCACTGCGGATATGAAAAACGACTATGACCCGACGACCAAGACCTTGACCTTGCAGGTTTCTCTGCCCGCAACGACTACGGCGGGCGTGATCGGCGGCCCTTATACGGTGCAGATCATTGAGGTTGTACCGGAGACGGAAGACTGACGATGCGCACGAAGGCAACGGTCGATGCGCTTCTGCCGGACGGACGGGCGGAAGTGCTGATTGCCCGCAAGAGCGCGTGCAGCGGCGACTGCCATAAATGCGGCGGTTGCGGCGCGGTGGAGCAGATGCTCCGTGTCGCTGCGGAAAATCCTGTGGACGCAAAGCGCGGCGATATCGTATGGCTCGAATCCGAGAGCCACACGGTGCTGCTCTCGGCTGCGCTGCTGTATCTTCTGCCGCTGCTGCTGTTCCTGATCGGTTATCTCGCCGCTTACACGTTTGGCGGTTGGTCTGCTGCAATCGGCGCGGGCGGCTTCGTCCTCGGACTGCTTCCTGCCGTACTGTATGACCGCAGGTTGAAGAGACGTCCGCCTGCTTATACGATCACCGGATTCGTGAAATAATCATGTTTGGATATGTATTACCCCGCAGAGACCTGCTCTCGGAGCAGGGAAAAACGCGTTATCGGGCAGCGTATTGCGGCCTTTGCCGGAGTCTCAAGGACAATTACGGCTTCCGTGCCCGATTCTTGGTCAATTACGATATGACCTTCCTCTACTTTGTCCTGCACGACGGCGAGGGCGCACGAACGGAGCGATGCAGCTGCCCCGCAAGACCGTTTTGCAAAAAGGACTGCCTGCCGGACGGCGGAGAGATGACCTACGCGGCGGATCTCTCGGTTTTGTTAAGCGTATGGAAACTCCGCGACGCGGCACGGGACGGAAGGTATTTCCGTAAGCTCGCTGCAAAAGCCGCGTTGCGTTTGTACCGCAAGGCCTATCAAAAGGCGTGTGAACGCCGCCCCGCGGAGAATGCCGTATTTGCCGAGCAGCTTTCGCGCCTACAGGCGTTGGAGGAGGAAAATTGCGCGAGCATCGACCGCGCGGCGGATGCGTTTGCCGCTCTCCTGCGTGCATGCGCGGCGTATCGGACGGATGAGGGGGAGTGCAGAGTAACGGAGCTTTTGCTTTATCATGTCGGGCGCTTTCTCTACCTGACGGATGCGCTGGAGGATCTGCCGAAGGACGAGCGCAGCGGGAGCTATAACCCTTTACGATACCGTTTTGCGCTGCAGGAAGGTCGGCTTTCGGAGCGGGACAAGCAGTGCCTTATGGATACCGTAGATGCCTCCATCAGTATGGCGGCATCGGCGCTGGAGCTTTTACCCGCCTCTGATGACGACGAAATCAGAAAGAACATCATTTACTACGGACTGCCCGCGGTGCTGCACAGCGTAGCCGTCGGTACTTTCCGAAAGAAGAAGCGAGGAAAGAAACAATGAAAGACCCCTATGAGGTCTTGGGCGTGCCGCACGGCGCTTCCGAGGACGAAATCAAGAAAGCCTACCGCGATTTAGCGAGAAAATATCATCCCGACAACTATGCCAATAACCCCTTGGCGGATCTTGCGCAGGAGAAAATGAAGGAGATCAACGAGGCGTATGATACCCTGATGAAGGGCGGAAACGCTTCCGCTTCCTCTGCCTCTGCGAGCTACCAAGGGCAGTCCTCCGCAGGAGAATTGAATGAGGTGCGCGAGCTGATCCGACAGGGCAG
Source organism: Faecousia sp. (assembly GCA_051867015.1). Taxonomy (GTDB): domain Bacteria; phylum Bacillota; class Clostridia; order Oscillospirales; family Oscillospiraceae; genus JAZOXB01. Next base: position 8,144 of record JBJDYD010000135.1, read on the forward strand.
GCTTGACGCCGCAGAGGCAAAGTTAGACGGTATTGCGAATCATAACGCCGAGTGGTACTATCTGCGCGGCGTGATTGCGCAGCGGCGGGGCTGGATGGATGAGGCGGCGCAGAATTTCCGCATTGCCTGCAATATGGAGCCGGGAAACTACGAATACCGCAACGCCGCGAACGCTGCTTCCGGCGGCGGCGCGTATACCTACCGACAGCAGGAATACGGCTCAAGTCAGAGCGATGACCTTTGCGGGCTTTGCAGCACGCTGATGTGTATGAACTGCCTCTGCGATTGCTGCCGATAAAAGGAGGAAACTGTTTTGATCCATAGTATGACGGGCTACGGCCGCGCCGTCCGTGCGCTGAACGGGCGCGAGATTACCGTAGAGCTGCGTTCTGTGAACAATCGTTTTTTGGACTGCAGCGTGAAGCTGCCGCGCGCCTTCTCCTACGCGGAGGACGCGGTCAAGCAGACGGTAAAAGCCGGCGTTGCGCGCGGTAAGGTCGATGTGTTTGTCGGCGTGAATACCACGGCGGAGGAAAATGTCCGCATATCGCTCAACCGTCCTGTGCTGGAGGGCTATCTGGATGCGCTGCGTACCGTTGTCGCGGATTACGGCGTGCGCGACGATATCAGCGCAATGTCCCTCTCACAACTGCCTGAGGTTTTTGTGGTAGAGAAGCCGGAGGAGGATGAGGAGCGGAATACGGCGGATATTGTCTCCGTTGCCGAGGAGGCGCTTGCCGCCTATAACGCCATGCGCGAGCGGGAGGGCGCGGCGCTTGCAGCCGATGTCCGCGCGCACGCAAACGTGATTATGTCCTTCGTGGAGAAGGTGGAGCAGCGCAGTCCCGTCACGCTGCGGGAATATCGCACCCGTTTGGAGAATAAGCTCCGAGAGGTGCTGGAAAACAAGTCAATCGACGAAAGCCGCATCGTGACCGAGGCGGCGCTGTTTGCCGATAAGATCGCGGTGGATGAGGAGACCGTCCGCCTGCGCAGTCATCTGAGCCAATTGGAGGCGCTGCTTTCCGAAGGCGGCGCAATCGGCAGAAAGCTCGATTTCCTCTTGCAGGAGATGAACCGCGAGGCGAACACGATCGGTTCCAAGGGCAATGATCTCGAACAGGCGCGCAATGTCGTGGAGATCAAGGCGGAGCTGGAAAAGATCCGCGAGCAGATCCAGAACATCGAGTGACTGCTATGAGACTGATCAATATCGGTTTTGGCAATATGGTTTCCGCCGAACGCCTTTTGAGTGTGGTGAGTCCCGATTCCGCGCCCGTGAAACGGTTGGTGCAGGAGGCGAAGGAGCGCGCCATGCTGATTGACGCCAGCTTCGGCAGAAAAACTCGCGCCGTGCTGATTATGGACACCGACCATGTCATCCTCTCGGCGATCACGCCGGAGGCGATTGCGCGGCGCTTACAGGCGAAAAACGGCGAAGACTTCAGCGAGGAGGAAGAACGGTGACACAAGGAAGAATCATAATTATCTCAGGACCCTCCGGCGTCGGTAAAGGAACGATTCTGAAGGAAGTCATGCGGCGCGACCCATCACTTCGATTTTCCGTTTCTGCAACGACAAGACCGGCGCGCCCGGGCGAGGTTGAAGGCGTGAATTATTACTTTGTGGATAAGCCGCGCTTTGAGCAGATGATTGCGGACGGTGAGCTGTTGGAGCATGCCTTTTATGCCGGCAACTACTACGGCACGCCGGAAAAACCCGTCAAAGAAGCGTCCGCACGGGGAGAAAATGTTGTGCTGGAGATTGATGTGCAGGGTGCGCTGCAGGTCTTTAAACGGCTGCCCGAAGCGATCTCTGTCTTCATCGCGCCGCCATCGCTCGAGGAGCTGCGCAGACGCCTGAACGGCAGAGGCGATACCGCCCCCGAGGTCGCGGATCTGCGGCTGCATATCGCCCTGCAGGAATGCGCTCTCGCCGAGCAATATCAATACATTATCATTAACGATTCCGTTTCTCACGCTGCGGACGAGCTTTGCGCGATTCTGAGCGCGGAAGGCTGCCGCCCGCCTTACCGGAAGATTCAACTCAAGGAGGAAATGTAATATGTTATATCCCGCTATGTCTGAGCTGCTGAAGAATATCGACAGCCGTTATCTGATGGTCAATGTGGTAGCCCGCCGTGCGCGTCAGATCTCAATCGAGTCTGAGACCTTCCACGAGCCGCTGCCTGAGAAGCCTGTCACCCTCGCAATCCAAGAGGTCGCAGAAGGAAAGCTTGTCGCGTCAATCAAGGAGTAACAAACACAGGCGGGCGTTTGCGCCGCTTGTAACCGAGAGGAGGGCTGACGATGATCGCAAAAATTGCCGTTTCCGCTGCGATTTATGCCATCGACAAGCCCTATGACTACCGCGTTCCCGACGGCTTGCACATTTCGGTCGGTCTGCGGGTCAGCGTCCCCTTCGGGCGCGCCAATAAGCGCTGCGAGGGCATTGTCCTTGCGCTGACGCAAGGGGATGAGAGCAAGCTGAAGCCCGTCCTGGAAGCGCTGGAGGAGCAGCCGCTGCTCGATGAGCGGATGCTGCATACTGCGGCGTTTCTGCGCGAACGGTACTTTTGCACCTTCTATGACGCAGTCAAGGCGATTTTGCCTGCCGGGGTCTGGTTTCAGGAAAAGGAACGCTATGAGATCATAAATGCGGACTGGGAGCGCGAAATTACGCGGCAGCCGGTTGCCAAAAGCGTGATGCAGACCCTTGCCGACCTCGGCGGAAGCGCGGATATTACCTTACTTCGAAAGCAGTACGATGAGGAGCCGCTGCGCAAAGCCTTGCGCTATCTTCTGAAAAAGAAGCTCCTGTGCTGCCACAGCGACCGCAGCCGCCGCGTCAAGGACAAGACCGAGCGCATTGCGCTGCTTACGGTATCTTCTGAGGAGGCGCTGCAATATGCTGCCTCGAAGCAACGTACCGCGCCGCTGCAAACGGCGGTGCTGGAGCTGATGGTGACGCTGGGCGAGTGCGCAACAAAGGAGCTTTGCTATTTTACGGGCGCGACGGGTGCCACGCTGCGGCGCTTGGAGCAGCTTGGCTATCTGTCCTTCTTGGAGGAGGAACGCCTGCGCCTGCCGGAGCTGCCCGCAAGCGCGCCTAAAGCACCGCCCATTTTGAACGAAGAACAGCAGCGCGCCTTTGAGGGCTTGGTCAGACAGAGCGTACAGGAAAAGCCCGGTGTTGCTTTGCTTTACGGCGTGACCGGCAGCGGAAAGACCTCGGTCTATATCCGCCTGATCTACGATTGCTTGGCGCGTGCCCGCTCCGCCCTTTTGCTTGTGCCGGAGATATCCCTCACACCGCAGCTATTGGCGCTGTTTGCCGCCCACTTCGGAGACAGCGTTGCGGTGCTGCACAGCGGACTTCGGATTACGGAGCGCTACGATGCGTGGAAGCGTATTCGAAGCGGCGACGCAAAAGTCGTCCTCGGCACGCGTTCGGCGATCTTCGCGCCTGCGCGAAATTTGGGACTCATTATTATTGATGAGGAGCAGGAGCATACCTATAAATCCGAAAATTCGCCCCGTTATCACGCGCGGGAGGTGGCGATCTACCGCGGTGCGCAGGAAAACGCGCTCGTGCTGTTAGGCTCTGCCACGCCGTCCGTCGAGACGATGTACCGCGCAAAAAACGGGAGTTATTGCTTATATACCCTCCGCAACCGCTATAATGGCATGGCGCTGCCGCCGGTGGAGATCGTGGATATGAAGCGGGAATTGAAGGAGGGAAACCCCACTGCGATCAGCGAGCCTTTGCTGCGCGCCCTGCGGGAAAATCAGGAAAAGGGACAGCAGTCCATTCTGTTTTTGAATCGCCGCGGCACGAGCCGTATGGTTGCCTGTGTAGACTGCGGGTATGTGCCCGCGTGTCCTGCCTGTACGGTTAATTTGACGTATCATCATGCCAATGGGCGGCTGATGTGCCACTATTGCGGGCATTCCGAGCCGATGCCGAAACGCTGCCCGGTCTGCGGCGGACATTTGAAGCAAATCGGCTTTGGTACGCAGAAGGTACAGGAGCAGCTTGCGGCGCTTTTGCCGCAGAGCGAGGTGCTGCGCATGGACGCGGACACGGTCTCCGCCGTCAATACGCACGAAAAGCTTTTGCGCCGTTTTGCGGAGGATAGAATTCCCATCCTCCTCGGCACGCAGATGGTCACAAAGGGATTGAATTTTGAAAATGTCACGCTGGTGGGCGTGCTCGATGCGGATATGTCGCTCTATGTCGGCAGCTACCGCGCCGCTGAGACGACCTTCAGTATGATCACGCAGGTCGTCGGACGCGCGGGGCGCGGTCAGACGGGCGGACGCGCGATCATTCAGACAATGACGCCCCAAAACCAAGTGATCGAGCTTGCCGCAAGGCAGGATTACGATACTTTTTACCGGCAGGAGCTGCCCTTGCGGGAGCTGCGCGGCTGCCCGCCCTTCCGCGACCTGATTACCGTGACCTTTCACGGGCGGGTTGAGGAGCAAACCTGGCAGGCGGCGCAGTGCTTTGCCGCCGCACTGCGGGCGCAGATTCAGTCCGAGTTTTATCGCGCGGAGCAAGTCGATTTACTCGGTCCCGCGCCTGCGCAGGTGGCGAAAATCAACTATCACTATCGCTGCCGCCTGACGTTAAGCTGCCGCAATACGCGCACGCTACGTCAGCTTGTGGCACATTTGGTGCGCGAATTTGCAAAGAAAACGCGGGAGGTCGGGCTGTATGCCGACATCAACGGCGTGGAATAGGAGAGTATTATGGCACTGAGAAACATTTTGACGGCGGAGGAGCCTGTGCTGCATAAGGTTTGCAGGCCCGTGACGAAATTTGACGATAAGCTGCATACGCTTTTGGACGATATGGCGGAGACGGTCGTGGAAGCGTGCGGTGTGGGACTTGCCGCGCCGCAGGTGGGCATTCTGCGCCGTGTGGTCGTCATCGACACGGGGGAGGAGATCGTCGAGCTGGTCAACCCCGAGATCGTCGAGACGAGCGGCGAGCAGGACGGCATGGAGGGGTGCCTCAGCGTGCCCGGTGAGTATTGGCTTGTCAAGCGCCCGAATTATGCCAAGGTTCGTGCGCAGGATCGCGACGGCAACTGGTTCGAGATGGAGGGCGAGGAGCTGATCGCGCGCTGCATTTGCCATGAGTGCGACCATTTGGACGGGCACATCTATACCGAGATCGCCTATCGCAAGCTGACGGACGAGGAAATCGAAGCAATACAGTCAGGGCAGGAGGAAGCATGAGAATCGTATTCATGGGCACGCCGGATATTGCGGCAACCTGCCTGAAGCGCTTGCTTGCGGACACCTTCGAGATCGTCGGAGTGTATACAAAGCCCGACATGCCGAAGAACCGCGGCATGAAGCTGGAGATGTCCGAGGTAAAAAAGGTCGCACTTTCGGCGGAGCTGCCCGTATTTCAGCCCACGACCTTCAAGGACGACGCGGTTGTGGAGGAGCTGCGCGCGTTGCAGCCGGATGTGATCGCCGTTGTCGCCTACGGTAAAATTTTGCCGCAGCGGGTGCTGGACATTCCGCGCCTCGGCTGCGTGAATATCCACGCGAGTATCCTTCCGGAGCTGCGCGGCTCAGGTCCCGTTCAATGGGCAATTCTGAACGGCAAGGACGAGACGGGCGTGACCGCAATGTATATGGCGGCGGAGATGGACGCGGGCGATATCATTGAGATTCGCAAGACGCCCATTGCGCCGTACGAGAACGCACAGAGCCTGCTGGACCGCCTTGCAGAGATCGGCGGAGGTCTGCTGTGCGACACGCTGCGCAGCATCGAGGCGGGTACGGCAACGCGCACCCCGCAGGCGCACGAAAAGGCGACCTTTGCGCCGATGCTGACAAAGGCGCTTTGCCCGATTGACTGGACGCGCCCGATTCGTGAGATCATCGACCATGTGCGCGGGCTTGACCCGTGGCCTGTGGCGACAACCGAGCTTGCGGGGAAGCGCTTCAAGATCTACGCCGTGCGCCCGACCGGAAAAACGACAGAAAAAGCCCCGGGAACCCTCTTGGCGCTCACCAAACAGGGCTTGGAGATTGCCTGCGGCGGCGGGGATGTGGCGGTCATTACCTGCCTGCAAGCCGACGGCGGCAAAAAAATGCCCGCGCCGGACTATTTCCGCGGGCATCCGATCCAATTATAGTATGGCGGCAACTGCGAGAGACGCCGCGCTGCTTGCGCTGATCGACTGCCGCAAGGACGGCGCGTGGGCGGACGGCGCGCTCAAAGAACGGCTTTCCGATATGGATCGCCGAGAGGCGGCGCTGGCAAGCAGGCTTTGCTACGGCGTGCTGCAAAACAGACTCCTGCTGGATTACCATATTGACGCATTCGCGCGGGGAAAATTGCAGCCCGTGGTGCGCGATATCCTGCGCCTTGCGGTGTATCAGCTGGAATTTACCGATAAAATTCCCGCCTCCGCCGCCGTGAATGAGGCAGTGGAGCAGACCAAACGCTTTGCCAACCCCACCGCTGCGCGGCTGGTCAACGGCGTACTGCGCGCGATTCTGCGGGCGCAGCCTTTGGAGCTGCCGAGCGATCCCGCGATCCGCTGCAGCCATCCGCGGGAGCTTGCCGCGCTGTTCGTGCAGGAGTTTGGGCAGGAGAAGGCGGAGCGGCTGATGCGGAGCGACAATGAAACGCCAGATACGGTATTACAGGTTAACACGCTTCGCGCGGACGCTGCGCAGGTGCGGGATGTTTTGACAGAAGCCGGCGCGCAGGTGAAGCCGCACCCCTATCTTCCCGACTGCCTGATTGTCAGCGGTACGGGAAATATTGAGCAGCTTTCTGCCTATCAAGACGGACTGTTTTACGCGCAGGATACGGCGGCGAATTTAGCCGTGCGCGCCGCCGGCTTGCAGCCGGGAATGCGCGTGCTCGATTGCTGCGCCGCACCCGGCGGCAAGAGCTTTGCCGCAGCCATAGCGATGCAAAACCGGGGAGAGCTGATTTCCTGCGACATTCATCCGCATAAACTGAAGCTGATTGAACGCGGCGCGGCACGGCTCGGTATTTCGATCTTAAAAACGCGCCTGCAAAATGCCGCAGAGCCGGTTCCCGAATGGCGCGAGAGGATGGACGCGGTGCTGGCGGACGTGCCCTGCTCCGGACTCGGCGTGATTCGCAAAAAGCCGGATATCCGATATAAGCCGCTTGCGGAAACGGAGCGCCTGCCTGCTTTGCAAAGCGCGATCTTAGCGCAGCAGGCGGATTATGTCAGGCGCGGCGGCGTGCTGCTCTACAGCACCTGCACCGTTTTGCGGCGGGAGAACGAAGCGGTCGCGGAGGAATTTTTAAGGACACATCCCGACTTTGCTGCCGAAACGGTGGAGTTTCCCGCGAATTCCGGCATCCCGTCCGACGCGATGACAACGCTTTTGCCGTGCGATTACGGCACGGACGGATTCTTTATCTGCAAATTCAGGAGGAAGCCTTGAAGGACATCAAATCCATGACTCTCGCCGAGCTGACGGAGGAGTTTACCACCGTACTCGGTGAGCCGAAATTCCGCGCGGGGCAGGTCTATACATGGCTGCATCGCGGCGCGCGGAGCTTTGACGAGATGACAAATCTTGCAAAGCCCCTGCGGGAGAAGCTGGCGCAGAATTACGCCCTGCCGTATCCGACGGTTGCCCGCCGCTTGGAATCAAAAAAGGATGGAACCATAAAATATCTTTGGCGTCTAACGGACGGAAACTGTGTGGAAAGCGTTCTCATGCGTTATCATCACGGCAACACCGTCTGCATCTCCTCGGAGGTCGGCTGCCCGATGGGCTGCGCGTTCTGCGCGTCTACCTTAGGTGGCTTGGTGCGGCGGCTGACACCCTCGGAAATGCTCGATCAGGTGCTTTTTACGCAGCTGGACTCCGGGCTTCCGATCTCCAATATCGTCCTCATGGGCATCGGTGAGCCGCTGGACAACTATGACACTGTCCTGCGCTTTTTACACCTTGTCAATTCGCCTGAGGGCATGAACATCGGCATGCGCCATATCAGTCTCTCGACCTGCGGCATTGTGGACAAGATCGACCGTTTGGCGGAGGAGAATTTGCAATTGACGCTCTCCGTGTCGCTGCACGCGCCGACGGACGAGGTGCGCAGCAGCATCATGCCCATTAACCGAAAATATCCCGTAGATGTTCTGCTTGACGCTTGCAAACGCTATTTTGAGAAAACGGGCAGACGCATCTCGTTTGAATACGCTATGATACGCGATGTCAACGATACACCGCAGATGGCGCAGATCCTCATCAAAAAACTGCGCGGGATTGCCGCGCATGTGAATTTGATCCCGCTCAATGATGTGGCGGAAAGTCCGCTGAAGCCCAGCCTGCCGGAGACGGTGCGCGCGTTTCAGCAGGCGCTGGAGCAGCACGGCATTCCCGCAACGGTGCGAAGGACGCTCGGCAGCGATATCAACGCCTCCTGCGGGCAGCTCCGCCGCAACTTTGAACGGGAAAAGGGAAGGAAGTGAGGTCGATGGAGGTCTGGGGACTGACTGATACCGGCAATGTAAGAGAACAGAATCAGGACGCCTACCGTATTGAACGGCTCAGCGAAAACGCACTGCTGGCTGTCGTCTGCGACGGGATGGGGGGCGCTCGTTCGGGCAATGTGGCGAGCCGCCTTGCCGGCGAGGTGTTCTCTGAGGAGGTCAAACGCTCCTTTTCGGCGGAGCATACGCCGCAGGAGGCGGAGCGGATGCTGCGCAGTGCTGCGTCACTGGCGAATATCGCGGTCTTTGAGCAGTCACAGCTCAGTGAGGAATACAGCGGCATGGGCACGACGCTTGTCGCGGCACTGATCTACGAGAAGGCGGCGCTTGTGCTCAACATCGGAGACAGCCGCGCCTACCTCATCAATGCCGACGGTGTGACCTGTGTCACCACGGATCATTCCGTGGTGGAGCTGATGGTGCAGCGGGGCGAGCTGACGCCGGAGCAGGCCAAAAATCATCCGAGCAAAAATCTGATTACCCGCGCTGTGGGTACGGGAAAACAGGTCTTTGCCGATGTGTTCCATGTTTCTGTCGTAAAGGGGGATTGCTTCCTGCTCTGCACGGACGGACTGTCCAATTTGATGGCGGATCAGGAGATTCTCTTTGAGGTGATCCACGGCGCGCGCAAGGACGACTGCTGTCAGCGCCTGCTGGAGATCGCAAAGGAACGGGGCGCACCGGATAATGTCACCTCGGTTTTGATCGCATTGTGAGATACATTACACTTCGGCACCCGCTCGCCGTTTGGAGCGGACCCGCGTATGCGGAATAGGGAGTTGCCATGGAGAATTACATAGGAAGATTGCTGGACAGCCGCTATGAGATCCTTGATGTGATCGGTACGGGCGGCATGGCTGTGGTATATCGAGCGCTGGATCATCGTCTGAACCGTCTGGTTGCGGTAAAAATTCTGAAGGATGAGCTTTCGCGGAATCAGGAATTCCGCCGCCGCTTCCATGCTGAGTCGCAGGCAGTCGCCATGCTGTCGCATCCGAATATTGTGAGCGTCTACGATGTTTCCAGATCGGGGGATGCGGACTATATCGTCATGGAGCTGATTGAGGGTATCACACTCAAGCAGTATTTGGAGAAGAAAATCAATCTGAACTGGCGCGAAACGCTGCATTTTTCCATGCAGATCGCCAAGGCGCTGGAGCATGCACACAGCCGAGGTATTGTCCACCGCGATATCAAGCCGCATAATATCATGATCCTCAAGGACGGCAGTATTAAGGTTGCGGACTTCGGCATTGCGCGCGTCGGCTCCGCGCAGAACACGCTCACGCGGGAGGCGCTCGGTTCGGTGCATTATATCTCGCCGGAGCAGGCAAAGGGCGCAAGGGTAGATAACCGCAGCGACCTGTATTCCCTCGGCGTTGTGATGTACGAGATGCTCACGGGACGCACGCCCTATGACGGAGAGACACCTGTCTCGGTCGCCATTCAGCATATCAACGGCACCGCACGCCGCCCGAGTGAGCTGATGCCCGGTATTCCGCTGGGCTTGGAGCAGATCGTCATGCGGGCGATGAGCGCGAATGCGGATGACCGCTACGGCTCCGCCACGGAAATGCTGCACGACATGGAGGAATTCCGCAAGAATCCTGCCATTACCTTCTATGGCGGCGTGACTGCTGCCGAAACACCGAAGCCCGCCGCACAAAGACCGGGCATGACCCGCACCGAGGCGGAGCGTTATGCGGCGGCGCGCGCGGCAAAGAATCCCGACGGAAGAACGCCGGAGGAGCGCCGTGCCGAACGGGCAAGGCGGGAAAAAGAGCTTGCCGCGCAGAAACGCCGCAGGAATCTCACCATTGCCATTGTTGCGGCAGTGGCGGTGTTTGTGATTCTGCTTGTCGTTCTAATCGTCAGCTTGGTCGGCGGCGGCTCGGACGAACCGAAGAACAGCGAATCTACCTCCGACATTGAAAACGGCGAGGTAGAAGTGGAAAGCTTCATCGGTATGCGGTTAGAGGATATTGATCCCGATGACTATCCTGATTTGATCGTTGATGTCAGAAATGTCAAGTCGGAATACAGCGACGAATATGAAGAGGGCTATGTCATGGCGCAAAGCCCCAAGGCAGGCGACATGGTTAAGCGCGGGCGTACCGTCACACTGACCGTCAGCAAGGGCGCCGAGGAAAAGGAAATGCCGCGTCTTGAAAATGAGACGGAGACAAATGCCATGAAGACGCTGGAGGCACTGAACCTCGGCTTGAAAATTGTCATTAAGGACGAGAACAGCAGCGAGGTTAAGCAGGGCAGTGTTGTACGCACCGAGCCGGATGCGGGCGAGAAGCTCCAAAAGGGGCAGGAGGTCATTCTCTATATCAGCCTCGGACAGAATAAAATGCCTGACCTGAAAAACGATACCCGCAGCAACGCGGAAACGCGTCTGCGCGCCCTTGATATCGGTTTGAGCATTATCTTCTTAGAGGAGGAAAGCGACGATATAGAGGAGGGCAAAGTCACTCGTACAGATCCTGCCGCAGGCAGTCAGCTCGCGGCAAAGGATACCGTCACGGTCTATATCAGCACAGGGGATGGAAAGGTTACCGTGCCGCCTGTGATCGGCTTTACCAAGATGGAGGCGATCAGCCTACTCAAGGACGCCGGCTTGATGTATGAGGTTCGTGAGATGTACGATCCGACGGTGGAAGACGGCAAGGTCATCAGCCAGAGCGAGATGCCGAACTCCAAGGTGGAAAAGGGAACGGTTGTCGTAATTGACGTCTCGTTGGGAGAGGAGCCGACTTCGGAACCGTCCACGGAGCCTCCCACGGAACCGTCCACGGAACCGCCCACGGAGTCAACCTCCGCGGAAGAAACCTCGAGCAGTGAAACGGAGACACCGTAACGCATGAGCGAGCTGCAAAGCGGGCGCATTGTCAAGGCGCTCAGTGGTTTTTACTATGTTTTGACTGCGGACGGCACCGTGACGGAGTGCCGCGCGCGCGGGATCTTCCGCAAGGAGCATATCACCCCGCTTGTGGGAGACAATGTGGAATTCTCCGTAGAGCGTGGGCGCGGTATGGTCGAGCGGATCGCGCCGCGCAGAAATAGCTTCGTCCGTCCTGCCGTCAGTAATTTAGATGCTTTGGTTATTTTGGCATCAGGCGCGAACCCCGTGACCGATCCTTTTTTGATCGACCGCGTTGCGGCTATCGCGGGTGATCGGGGCGTACCCATCCTCCTGTGCGTCAACAAGGTCGATCTGAATGACGGCGAAAAGCTTATCGGCATCTACCGCCGTGCGGGCTTCGAGGTCTTTCCGACGAGCGCGGAGACCGGCGAGGGTGTCGAGGCGCTTCGCGCGGCGGTGCGCGGCAAGACTGTGGCGTTCACGGGCAATTCGGGCGTCGGCAAAAGCAGCCTTCTGAATTGCATGGATGCGGAATTCGCCGTTAAGACGGGCGAGGTTTCCGATAAGCTGGGAAGAGGCAGGCATACGACGCGCCATGTGGAGCTGTACTGCCTGCCGAACGGCACCTGCGTGATCGACACACCGGGGTTTTCCTCCTTCGATACCGAGCAGATGGAGCTGATCCTGAAGGAGAACCTCCAATACGCTTTTCCGGATTTTGCGCCTTATCTCGGGCATTGCCGCTATCACGACTGCGCGCATATCCATGAGCCGGACTGCGCGGTGCTTGCGGCACTGCAAGAAGGCAAGATAGAGCCGACGCGCCACGCAAGCTATGTCCGCCTCTACGAAAGCGCCAAGGAGATCCGCCTTTGGGAGCATAAGCAGCAGGGCTGACAGAAACAAGCCTGAAAGCATTATACCTGTAGACCGCGGACATGTTCCCGGTCTACAGATACAGCGCTCTGAAAATGAAATAAACGCATTTCAATCGCCTCCTGCGCATAGGGTAGCAGGGGGCGGTTTTTATGTGTAAGAAGAACGAATTGCTTGGCACGGCATTGATGGCATTAGGGGCGGGAATGTTACTCTCTCTGCTGTTCTCCTCCGTATTTGCGCTCGGCGTGATCGGCGTGGCGCTGCTGATCGGCGGACTTTGCTGCACGCGAAGATAAACAGGCATAAAGTTGTCCGACAATGCGTATATATTCGTAGAACGAAGAAGGAGTGAGGACAATGGAGCTTGTGTTTCAGGACAGTCAACTGGAATATCTGAGCAGAATCCTCTGCGAGACGGTCTCGCAGGAGCAGACTGCCGATGTGATCATCCCTGACAGCTATCCCGACGCAGAGCGCGTGGTTGATGCTTTCGGCACGCTGCTCATCCGTTCGGAGGAATGTATGGCGGGCAGCGTCTCGGTCGCGGGCGTGGTGCAGGCAGGCATCCTGTTTGTCAGCGAACAGGGTCAGGTCGAGTGCGTGCAGGCACAGATCCCGTTTTCCGTGCGGCGGGATTTCTCTGCGGAGCAGGAGAGCTGTACGATGCAATGCCGCTGCACGCTGCGCAGTGTCGATGCCCGACCGCTCAACTCGCGCAAGCTGCTTGTGCGTGTCGGGATTTCCTGCACGCTCTGCGTCTATGCGCCGAAAAAGCATCTGTGCTATGATATCGCCGAGCCTGCGGAGAACCTTCAACTCAAGCGTGTGGAGCTGCCGCTGCAAATGCCGCTTGACTTAGGGGAGCGCAGCTTCGGGCTGAATGAGGAGCTGGATCTTCCGAACGGAAAGCCCGCGATTTCGCGCCTGCTCAAATGCCTTTACCGCGCGCAGCTGCAGGAGCAGCGGGTTGTGGGAAGCAAAGCCGTGTTTAAGGGCGAATTGATCGTCCATGCGTTATATGAGAGCGATGACGAGACGCTGCACATGCATGAGTGGAACGTGCCGTTTTCACAATACGCGGAGCTGGAGCGGGAATCGGATGACAGCGACTTGCAGACAATTCTCACGCTGACCTCTGCCGAGACGGAACCGGACGGACAGATCGACAGCCGCCGCTTGCTCACAAGCGTTAACATTTTGGCGCAGTGCCTCGTCAGCGGCATGCAGCGCATCCGTCTCATTGAGGATGCCTTCTGCACCGACGCGGAGCTAAAGCCGCAATTTGACGATTGGCAAATCAGCGGCGTGCTTGACCGGCAGACCTTCCGCGAGACGGCAATCACAGAGAGCGACGAGCCTGCGGAGAGCATCGTTGACGCGTGTATGTATCCCGAAGAGGCAAGCAAACAGCGCACGGGGGAAAAGACGCAAATCGAACTGCCGCTGAATTGCAACATTCTGTATTACGATACAGAGGGAAAGCTGCGCGGCAAGACCCTGCGCCCGTCTGTACAACTGGAGACGGAGCTTTCGGAGAACGCTACCTGCGGCGTGACGGAGGTCGTGGGCGGGGAACTCTTCTGCGCAGCGGGCAGCGGCGGCATCGCCCTGCGCGCACCGTTGAGCGTCACAGTCGAGTCGAGCGCGGTGCATTCTCTTCATGCAGTCTGCGGCGGCGAGATCACGCCCTTGGAGGAGGAGAGCGGCAAAAAGCCCGCGCTGATCCTGCGCAGGACGGAGGGCGAAGAGGAGCTTTGGCAGATCGCAAAGGAATGCCGCACCTCCGTGCGCTCCATTCAGGAGGCAAACGACTTGAAGGGAGCTTCCGTACCGGAGGACACGCTGCTGCTGATTCCGATGTAATATTATATGCAAATCGGGACGGGGAAAAACCTCGTCCCGATTTAGTGCGCGCCTAAAACCTGCGGAAACCTCTGCTCTGCGGTGCGCCGATGCTGTTTTCCGTGTTCTCCGTGTTGCTTGAACCAGTTGTACCGTTGTGCGTACCATTCCCGTTTGTTCCGTTTGTTCCGTTCGTTCCGTTGTGCGTACCGTTCGTGTTTTCGGAATGCTCCGTGCTGCCGGAATGGGTCGTGCTGCTTTCCGTTTCGTTGCGGCGTGTCGTACTGGGCATCAATTCCGAGGCAGCGTCGGTCTGACGGTCGCCGGGATTGCCGGTGATTGAGCCGTTGGGTTCCTTGGAGACATTGCCGCCGTTTGTGCAGCCGGTCAACAGCACGCAAAGCATGGTCGTGACCGAGATCAATGCGAGAAAACGCTTCATATTTGTCCTCCTGTGTTTTTATTTGCGGTCGTAGTTTATCCGCTGCCGCGAAAAAAATACACGGCGCACATTTTTTTCAGAAATCGGTCGTTTTGGATTGATTTATCGCGAAACGGATTGTATAATGAATGGGACAAAACGACAAAACTGCAAAGGGGAAGCAAAATGAAAAAACTCACCGTAAAAAAAGATTCGCAGTGCATGGCATGTCTGGAATGTGTCCGCGCCTGTTCCAACGCGTTTTATAAAGAATTCCACCCGGATAAGTCCTGCATCAAGATCGTGCAGCGCAACGGCAAGGTGCGCCCGATGACCTGCGTCCAGTGCGGCAAGTGCGCAAAGACCTGCGAGCATGGCGCGATCCTGCAGAATCCCAAGACGGGCGTGTACATGATCAACAAGAAGCTCTGCGTCGGCTGCGGCAAGTGCAAGGAAGCCTGCCCGTTCGGCGTGCTGGTCTTCGAGCCGGAGATGTCCAACGCCTCCAAGTGCATCGCCTGCGGCATTTGTGCCAAAGCCTGCCCGATGGAAGTGCTGGAGATCACGGAGAATTAAGGAAGCGCTGAATCCATCAAAGCAGCGGATTGATTCAGAGCTTTCTTGAGAAAACGCCCGTAGGTTGGGCGTTTTCTTTTTGGAAAAAGCATTGAGAAACCAAACGGAATGTGGTATGATAAAAGAAAAAACAATGGAGGTAACTTATGGCTGATACAAAACGGATCCCCGAACGCGCAGAGGTGCGCGAGGAGGACAAGTGGGCGATTCATGACATTTACGCAACGGACGAGCTTTGGGAAGCGGATCTGGAAAAGGCAAAGAAGCTCGTTGCCGAATACGCCGCATTTGCAGGGAAGCTTGGTGAGAGCGCAGAACAGCTCTTAGGCTATATGGAGCTGGAGGAAAAGGTCGCGATTTTGGCGGACGCCCTCGGCAATTATGCCATGCGCCGTTCTGACGAAGACGCCCGTGTTTCAAAATATCAGGCGATGGTCGGCAAGATCATGAGCGCCTATGTCGAGCTGAATGCCGCTTCCAGCTTTGCAACGCCGGAAATCATGGCGATCTCCGACGAGACAATGGAGCAGTTCTATGCAGATTGCCCCAAGCTGGAGCGCTACCGCCGTTGTCTGAACGACATTCGCCGCCGCCGCGCCCATGTCCTCAGTCCCGCAGAGGAAAAGCTGTTGGCTGCCGCAGGCGAAATGGCGAACGCGCCCGACAATATCTACGGCATGTTTAACGACGCCGACGTGACCTTCCCCGACGCCGTGGACAGCGAGGGAAAGCGCCATCCGCTGTCGCAGGGGACTTATATCTCCTATATGGAGTCGAGCGACCGCGTCCTGCGCAAGAGCGCGTTTGAAAACCTCTACCACACCTACGGCGCGTATAAGAACACGATCTCTGCCGTCCTGTCCGCGCAGGTCAAGCAGCTTCAGTTCTTTGCGCAGGCGAGAAAGTACAACTCCTCTTTGGAGGCTTCCCTTGACGCGACCAATGTGCCGGTGGCGGTCTATACGAACCTGATCGAAGCCGTTCACAAGAACATGGATAAGATGTACCGCTATGTCGATCTGCGCAAGAAGCTCCTCGGTGTGGAGGAACTGCATATGTATGACCTCTATACCCCGCTGGTGGAGGGCGTCGCCAAGCGTGCGAGCATCGACGAGGCAAAGCAGACCGTTTACGACGCCCTTGCACCGCTCGGTGAGGATTACCGCAAGATCCTCAAGGAGGGCTTTGACAGCCGCTGGATCGACATCTACGAGAACGCGGGCAAGCGCTCCGGCGCATATTCCGCAGGCGCGCGCGTGCATCCGTTTGTCCTGCTGAACTATACCGGCACGCTTGACAGCGAGTTCACCCTTGCGCACGAGATGGGTCACGCGCTGCATTCCTACCTCTCCAACAAGACGCAAAACCCCCTCGACGCGGAGTATGTGATCTTCGTCGCGGAGGTCGCCTCGACCTGCAACGAGGCGCTGCTGATGGAATACCTCCTCGGCAAGACCACCGATAAGAAGGAGCGCGCCTATCTCATCAACCACTTCTTGGAGCAGTTCCGCACGACGCTCTACCGCCAGACCATGTTCGCGGAGTTCGAAATGAACATCGGCAAGCTGGCGCAGGAGGGCACCGCGCTTACGCCGGATGTCCTTAACGCCGAATATCGCCGCCTGAATCGCCTCTACTTCGGCGAGAACATCGTCCTCGACGACGAGATCGACATGGAGTGGATGCGCATTCCGCACTTCTACTATAACTACTATGTCTTCCAGTATGCCACGGGCTACGCCGCCGCGATTGCCCTCTCCCGCCGCATCCTGCGCGAGGGGGAGAGCGCCGTCAAGGATTATATCGGCTTCCTGTCCGGTGGCTGCAGCAAGAGCCCCATTGACCTGCTCAAGGGCGCGGGCGTTGATATGAGCACCACGAAGCCCGTCGAAGAGGCGCTGGCGCTGTTCGGCGAGCTGATCGACGAGATGGACGCGCTGATGCAGGAGTAAGCCATGGCGGAGATCTTTATCCCGACGCTGCACACCTTTGAGAATAACAACATTTTCACGGGAAGCTGCGGCAGCTTGCGCTTTCGGATCGAGCCGCAGGTCGTCATGGCGACGCCGAAGGAGGTCGATCTTGCAGCAAGCTCCATGCGCTGCGAGCTGTGGCACGGGGAGAAGTGCTACGAGCTGAGCCGGATAGAGGCGGAACGCACCTATCCCATGAGCGAGGAAGGCCGTGCCGAAATGAAAGCTTGGCTTGAAGAAAACGCATAAACAAATTTGCCTGCGTCTCAATAAGACGCAGGCAAATTTGTTTTATAAAGCAGGAAACGGGTATGTTCCCATCCCTGACGGTTTTATTTCCCCAATTCCTTGGTGCGCGCGAAGGCGGCGAGAACGGCGTTTTCAGCGGCGGCGCGGAAGCCTCCTTGCTCGAGCGCGTGTACGCCTGCAATGGTGCTGCCTGCGGGGGAGCAGACCGCGTCCTTGAGGGAAGCCGGGTGCTTTCCGGTTTGGAGAATCAATTCCGCCGTGCCCAAAAGCGTCTGCGCGGCGAAGTCGGTCGCCGTTTGGCGCGGCAGACCGCAGGCGACGGCAGCGTCTGCGAGGGCTTCCGTAAAGACGCAGACAAACGCGGGACCGCAGCCCGAGACGGCGCTTGCCGCGTCGATCAGGTTTTCGGGTAAGGGTGTGACCCAGCCTGCGCCCTGCAATAAGGCTTCCAGCGTTGCAAAGTCTGCTTCCGTCGCGGCGGTGTTTCCGCAGTAGGGGATGGTACCCTTGCCGACCTGCGCGGGGGTATTGGGCATGATGCGCACGACGGGATAGCTTTGATTCCCTGCCATGTCCGCAATCTGCGCTGCCGTCAGTCCCGCCGCCATCGACACAAGGAGAAAACGGTCTTTTCTCGCGGAGAGAACAGCCGCAAGGTCGGCGAGCACCACTGCCATTTTTTGGGGCTTGACGCCGAGAAAGATGACGGAGGCTTGTGCCGCCAAGGTGCGGTTATCCACTGCGGTGCCGCCGTATTCAGCGGCAAATGCCTCTGATTTTTCCTTTGTTCTGCTGCTGACGAGCAGGCGCTCCGTGCCGACATTACGCAGGACGGTTTTTGCAAGCGTGCCGCCCATGTTGCCGACACCGATGAATCCGATCTTCTCCATAGCGATCACCTCAGCGAATCTGCCCGTTACCACGGACGATGTATTTATAGCTCGTCAGCTCCCGCAGTCCCATCGGGCCGCGCGCGTGGAGCTTCTGTGTCGAGATGCCCATTTCGCAGCCAAGCCCGAATTCGCCGCCGTCGGTGAAGCGGGTGGAGGCGTTGACATAGACCGCCGCGCTGTCCACCCTGCGCACGAATTGGGAGGCGGCGGCTTCGTCGGCGGTGACGATTGCCTCGCTGTGCCCGGTTGAATGGGCGGCAATGTGAGCGATCGCCTCGTCGAGCGAATCGACGACCTTAACGGCTAAAATATAGTCCAAAAACTCCGTGTCAAAATCGTCCGCCCCGGCTAAGTTGCCGCCCAGCAGGGGATATGCCCGCTCATCCGCGCGGAAGGCGACGGCCGGCTTGTTTGCTTTGCTGCGCGCGTCCGTCAGTGCGTGGCGGAGCTTCGGCAGGAAGTGTTCCGCGATGTCTTGATGCACAAGGCAGACCTCCGCCGCGTTGCACACCGAGGGACGGCTTGCCTTCGCGTTTTCAAGGATCGAAAGCGCCATCGACTCATCTGCGGCGCGGTCGATATAAATATGGCAGATACCGGTACCCGTTTGGATACAGGGGACTTTTGCGTTTTCCGTGCAGGCGCGGATCAGACCGGCGCCGCCGCGGGGAATGAGCAGGTCAATATAGCCGACGCCCTGCATCAGCTCCGTCGCGCTTTGCCGCGTGGTGTCTTCGACGAGCTGCACGAGCATCGGGGACAGTCCTGCCTGCCGCAAACCCTCCTGCAAGGCTTCCGTGACCGCGCGGGCGGAGCGGTAGGCTTCCTTCCCGCCGCGCAGGATGCAGGCGTTGCCGCTTTTGACGCACAGCGCCGCCGCGTCCGAGGTCACATTCGGGCGGCTTTCGTAGATGATCGCGATCACGCCGAGCGGCACGGCGGTCTTTTCAATGATAAGTCCGTTCGGGCGCACCTCGCGGGTGAGCACTTCTCCGACGGGATCGGGCAAGGCTGCGACCTGCCGCACGCCGTCCGCCATCGCGGCGATCCGTGCCTCGGTCAACGCCAAACGGTCGAGCATGACGGCGGAGATGTGCGACTTTGCCGCCTCCATGTCCTGCGCGTTTGCCGCAAGAATGTCCGGGGTATGTACGCAGAGCGCCTGCGCCATTGCCATAAGAGCGTTGTTCTTGGCTTCGGCCGTTACGGCTGCCAAAAGTGGCGCGGCTGCCTTTGCCTGCTGCATCTGCTCTAAGGTTGTCATATCAGCGCCTCCCTAAAAATCGTGTGCCTGCCGCCTCATTTGCGGCAATGCGGTAAAGAATGTTCGGGTCTGCACCGCTTGCAATCACCATGTCGATGCCTGCGGCGTTCACGGTCTGTGCCGCGTGCAGCTTGGTTGTCATGCCGCCCGTGCCGAGACTCGAACCGCTCCCGCCTGCGGCGGCAAGCAGCTCGGGGGTGATCTCCTCAACCGTGGAGATGAGTTGCGCGTTTTTGTCAGTGCGCGGGTCTGCGGTATATAGTCCGTCAATGTCCGAAAGGAGAATCAGCAGATCGGCTTGGACGCTTACCGCAACGATTGCCGCAAGGGTGTCGTTATCACCGATGACGATTTCCTCCGTTGCGATGGTGTCGTTCTCATTGAGAATCGGCAGCGCGCCTAACTCCAGCAGACGGAACAGAGTGTTATGGAAATTCTCACTGCGCTGTTCATTGTGAATATCGCTGCCCGTGAGCAAAATCTGCGCGACGGTATGATGGTATTCGGAAAAGAGCTTGTCATAGACATACATCAGCTCACACTGCCCGATGGCGGCAGCAGCCTGTTTTGAGGGCATATCCTGCGGGCGCTCGCGCAGACCGAGCTTGCCGATGCCCATGCCGATGGCGCCGGATGAAACCAGCACAAGCTCATGCCCGGCATTTTTTAAATCGCTCAGCACCTTGCAAAGCTGCTCGACGCGCCGGATATTCAATCTGCCGGTCGCGTGCGCCAACGTCGAGGTGCCCACCTTTACAACAATTCTCATAGTTATCCCTCCGTGTGGCATATTGTAGCAGAAAACAAGGGAAAATGCAATGGCTTTGCATAAGTATTCGAAGTGTGGGGGACGGTTTTTGAGTTTCGTTTCAGTTTAGAAAGGCGCGTTATTCTTATCTCATAAATTACGGAAGAAGGGCTTTGCAGGATGAAAAGCAGACATATTGCCATCGAACGGGAATACGGCAGCGGCGGCACGCAGATCGCGCGGCGTCTGGCGGAGGAATGCGGCGTGCCGTGCTACGGCAGAGAAATCTTAGAGGAGGTCTCGAAACGGTACGGCGTCTCGGTGGAGCGGTTGGAACGCTACGAGGAGAGCACCACGGGCAGCTTCCTCTATTCGATTATGGCAATGGCAAAGGCGCAGACCGGTGACGCCGATATGCTCGGCGCGGAGGGACAGATGTTCTTAGCAGAGCAGAAAATCATTCGGCAGCTTGCCGCGCAGGGACGGGCGGTCTTCCTCGGACACTGCGCCGCGGAGGCGTTTGAGGATAAAAAGCGCGTGGTCAGAGTCTTTATTCGCGGGCAGGCGGAGGACAAAAAGCGCCGCGTCAGGCAGGAATACGGCATTGCGGAAAACCGTATCGAGGAGACAATGCGCCGCTTTGACAAGAAACGGGCGAATTACTATTACGCCAACACCCTGCGCCGCTGGGACGACCGAAATAACTTCGATCTCGTCTTGGACAGCACAGCCCTCGGCATTGACGGCTGTGTAGAAATCTTAAAGCCGCTGCTTTGCGGAAACGAGGAACTATAAAAAATCACCCGCAGCACCGCTGCCGGTATTATTGTGGGCACGGGCGCGTCAGGGATGCCGCGCGCTACGAGAAACGAAATCACTGACTTAGGGCGATGATATAGAAAGGCTATCTCATTTGTCATTGCGAAACCAGTGCGCACACTGGTTGTGGCAATCTTGTGCAGGCACTACGAATCGGCAGTTCCTGCACGAGATTGCCACGTCGCTTCGCTCCTCGCAATGACAGAGAGGGAGCGGTTGCGTTGCATCTGGATGGGTTGCAGCCCTATTTTTTCGGAAAATATTCGTCGACGAAGTCCACTTTTTCGACGGTGAATGTTTTACCATTCAAAGCGTTCAGGGAGCCTGCATCGGTGGTAAAGCGGAAGGTGAGCTTATAGGAGTAAAGCGCCTGATATTTGCGGTCAAAGCGTTTGTCAAGCTTGCCGTATTTGCCGTCTCCGAGCAGAGGATGCCCTGCGTGGGCAAATTGGGCGCGAATCTGATGCGTCCTGCCTGTAATCAGTTCGCACTCGACCAGAGAAAGTCCGTTGCGGCTCTCCAAAACCTCATAGCGCGTCTCGCAGGTCTTTGCGCCCTTCTGCGGCGCGTCCGTCACGAAGACGCGGTTTTTTACGGCGTCTTTGAAGAGATATCCGCGCAAAACGCCGCACTTCGGCTTTGGCGTGCCCTCGACGATGGCGAGATAGCGCTTATCCAGTTCACGATCCTTGATTTTCTGATTCATCACCCGCAGCGCCTCGGCGGTTTTTGCCGCGATGACGATGCCGCCCGTGTTACGGTCTATGCGATTGCACAGGGCGGGGGTGAACGCGTTTTCTTCCCGCGGCCGCCACTCCCGCTTGGCATAGAGATATGCCTGAATGTGGTCGATGAGGGTTTTGCCGTATTCCGCGCCGTCGTGCGGGTGGACGGCGATGCCGGGGCACTTATCCACCAAAAGGAGATTCTCGTCCTCATAGACAATGTTAAGCTTCGGCGCGGCGACGGTCAGATAGGCGTTATCCTCGCGCGGTGTGTCAAAGAATTCATCGTTGATATAAAGCTGTAGAACATCGCCCTCGCAGAGTCGGTCATCCCGCTGTGCGCGGGCGTTGTTGCGCTTGATGCGCTTGAGGCGGATATATTTCTGCGCGAGGGAGGCGGGCAGCAGCGGCACCGCCTTTGCCAGAAAACGGTCAAGCCGCTGTCCTGCATCGTTTTTGCCGATTGTAAATTCCTTCATTTTCGTCTCCTATGGGCAAAAAATGCGCGAATGCTTCGTCTGAAAATACTATGCGGCAGAAAAATCCGAATGTCAAGCACTTTTTCACGGAAAAAATCAAAAAAGCATTTGACAAACGGGACTTCAGCCGTTATAATATCTCCTGCACGACTATGAAACAGGGGATTGTTATGCTGTTAAGGTTGTCTAAAATTATCGAAACGCCCGACAGCGTCCTTCCGTTTGAGACCACGCTGGATCTGCGGGATCTGCAATTCGGCGGAAGCTGCCCGGTGCAGGAGCCTGTTTCGGCGAAGGGCGCCGTTCGCAACACGGCGGGAGTGCTCCTGCTTGACGCGGAGCTCACCACAGTTCTGCACGGCGTATGCGATCGCTGCGCGGCGGAGTTTACAAGAAAGCTTACGGTTCCTGCCCACGCCGTCCTCACAAACGAATTGGAAAATGAGGATGAGGCGGACGAATGGACCTTCCTGCTGGAAGATGACTGCGCTGACCTCGACGAGATCCTGACGACCGCGTTCGTGCTGAACATGGATTCCAAGCTGCTGTGCAAGCCGGACTGCAAGGGGCTGTGCTTCCGCTGCGGCAAGAATCTGAACGACGGCAAGTGCGATTGCCGCCCTGAAACTGATCCCCGTTTGGCTGTCCTTGGGCAGCTGTTGAAGGATAAGTAAATTTTTTAGCATCTGACCAAGGAGGTGTCATTCATGGCTGTTCCGAAGTGTAAGGTTTCCAAGGCGAGACGGGATAAGAGACGCAGCTCTCATTGGAAGCTCTCCGTGCCCGGCGTCGTTGCCTGCCCCAAGTGTGGCGAGCCGCGCCTGCCCCACAGAGCTTGCAAGAATTGCGGTACCTACAATGGCCGCGAGGTTCTTCCTGCCGCTGAAGCGAAATAAGTTCGCACGGATAAGAGATGAGGAGGGAATGTTCCTTCCTCTTTTCTTTTTTTCGGCGGAACGGGAAACGCAGGGATCGTAGTTTGGGACAGGTCCCCGCCCTACGGAGTGGATGGAGGGTTATATGGAAATACGAAGAGCAATGGAGATTGATCTGCCGGCACTGCATCGGCTGCTGCGGCAGGTGTTGGAGGTACATCATCAAGGGCGTCCCGACCTCTTTCGCGGCGGGACGGAGAAATACACGGACGAGGAGCTGCGCGCGCTTCTTTGCGACGAGACGCGCCCGATTTTTGTCGCCCTGCGGGAAGGCGAAGTCTGCGGCTACGCGTTTTGTATCTTCCGTCGTTTTCCCGCAGACAATATCCTGACAGATATTCCAACACTCTATATCGACGACCTGTGCGTGGACGAAAATGTACGCGGTCAGGGGGTCGGCAGGGCGCTGTATGAATTCGTGCGTCGCTTTGCAAAAGAGAGCGGCTGCTATAATCTGACGCTCAATGTTTGGGCTTGCAACGAAAACGCGCTGCGTTTTTACGAAGCCTGCGGCTTAAAACCCCAAAAAATCGGCATGGAGACGCTCCTGTAGCGCTTTCATGGTTGAAAAATCTGCGCATTTGTGCAATAATATGGAAAATCGGGAAATTCGGAAAGTAGGGAGACTATGAAGAAATTATTGTTGCTTCTGACACTCGCCGCGCTGATCTTGAGCCTTGCCGCCTGTCAGGGAGAGAAGCAGGGGATATTCCCGTTCCTGCAGGAGAAGCTTGACAAGGAGGAAAGCAGTACGACGGAGCCGACAACCACCGAGGAAACAACGACAGAAGCACCGACCACGGAGGCACCGACTACGGAGACACCGACCGAGCTGATGCCTGAGATGCCCTATGAGGATCAGATCGCGTTGCTTGCGGTCAATGCGCAGCAGTGGGTGAAGACGGATCCAGCGATTCCGTATTCCTTTGCCGTTACCGATCTTGACAGAAACGGACGGCTGGAGATCATTACAAGCATCTGCATGGGAACGGGCATCTTCAGCGAGAACGACATCTGGGAGGTCAACGAAACCTTTGACGGTGTGATACAGTGTGAGTCGGACTTTGACGAGTATTATTCCGAATCGGATCTCGCTTTCGGAGATATGAGGGCCTTTGAACGGGGCGGGGACTATTATTATATCGTAACCGACTATATTCGCAACGGCTATGCATATAATGCGGAGGAAACGCGCAGCCTGTGCCTGAAGAATGGGGCGTACAGCGAGACCCTGCTGGCTTACCGCGTTACGGAGGTATCGGTGGACTACGAGGAGACGACGACCTATTATAACGCTGACGGTGCGGTCATCTCAGAAGCGGAATTCGAAACGATGCCCGAAGTGTGCTTTGCCGATGCAAGACCATATACGGCAACACTGGGTTGGTACAGTTTTGATGAGGATGAGATCGAAGTGATGGACACGCTTGCATGGGAAAGCGTGCTGACCGAGTCTTGGCAGAGCTTCGGTCTGAAGTAAGAGGATAACAAAAGGAGGCAGAGAATATGGCAAAGCCTTTGGTAGCAATTGTGGGCAGACCGAATGTGGGAAAGTCCATGCTCTTTAATAAGCTCACGGGCAAGCGCACCGCCATCGTTGAGGATACCCCCGGCGTGACGCGCGACCGCATTTACGGCACCTGTGACTGGAACGGCAGAGAATTTGAACTGGTGGATACGGGCGGCATCGAGCCGAACACCGACAGCGAAATGCTGAAATTTATGCGCCGTCAGGCGGAGATCGCCATCGAGACGGCGGATGTGATCGTGATGGTCACGGATGTCAAGACGGGCGTGACGGCTGCGGATATGGATGTGGCGTCCATGCTCCTGCGCAGCAAAAAGCCTGTATGCCTCGCGGTCAATAAGTGTGACAGCGTCGGTGCGACGAATCCCGATGTGTACGAATTCTATATGCTGGGCTTAGGCGACCCCATCGAGGTCTCCGCCGTCCACGGCCATGGCACGGGTGATCTGCTCGACTGGTGCGTGGCGCACTTCCCCGAGGAGACGGAGCAGGAGGATGAGGGCGAGATCATCAATGTCGCCATCGTCGGCAAGCCGAACGTCGGCAAGTCCAGCCTGCTCAACCGCATTTTGGGGGAGGAGCGCGTGATTGTCTCCAATGTCGCAGGTACAACCCGCGACGCGATTGACAGTTATTTTGAAAACGAATTCGGCAAATACCGCTTCATCGACACGGCGGGAATGCGGCGCAAGTCGAAGGTGGACGACGCCATTGAAAAGTATTCCAATATGCGCTCCATCGCCGCCATTGACCGGGCGGATGTTTGCCTGATCCTGATCGACGCCAACGAGGGCGTGACCGAGCAGGACACCAAGATCGCGGGACTGGCGCATGAGGCGGGCAAGGCGAGCATCATCGTCGTCAATAAGTGGGACATGCTCGAAAAAGAGACGAACACGATGAATGAGATGACCGCTAAGATCCGTCAGGATCTGAGCTATATGAGCTACGCGCCGATCCTTTTTATCTCCGCATTGACCGGGCAGCGCGTGAATAAGCTCTATGAGCTGATCAATTATGTGGCGAATCAGAGCGCGATGCGCATCACGACGGGCATGCTCAACAACATTTTGGAGGACGCGACCGCGCGCGTGCAGCCTCCGACGGACAAGGGCAGACGGCTGAAGATCTATTATATGACGCAGGTCGGCGTGAAGCCACCGCATTTCGTGTTTTTCTGCAACGATGCGCGCTTGTTCCATTTTTCTTATCAGCGCTATCTGGAAAACCAGATTCGCGCGGTGTTTGGACTGGAGGGTACGCCGATTCGCATTTCAATCCGTCAGAAGGGGGATAAGGAAGAATGAATCCGTGGTTAAAAATTGCGATCTGCGTCATTGCCTGCTATTTGCTGGGCAGCGTGAACGGCGCAATCATTGTTTCCAAGGCGCGGATGCATGAGGATGTCCGCCAAAAGGGCAGCGGCAACGCGGGACTGACGAATTTCCTGCGCAGCTACGGCGGCTGGCTGACGCTGCTGGTCGTCGTGATCGACATGGGAAAGGTCGTGGCGAGCTGCCTGTTTGCGCAGTATTTTTTGAAAGAAATTGACCCGGCGGTCGCGCGGATGATCGCGGGCGTTGCGGTGCAGGTCGGGCATATTTTCCCTGTGTTCTTTGGCTTCCACGGCGGCAAGGGCGTGCTTTGCACGGGTACGCTTGCCATCGTGATGAACTGGAAGATCGCTTGCATTGCCTTTGCACTGTTTTTGGTCGTCTTTTTCACCACGCGCTATGTCTCACTGGCATCATTTGTCGGCGTGGTGTCCTTTGCGGTGATGCTGATCTTGCAGTATCATGATAACCTGTGGGTCTGCCTGCTGATGGCAGCGATGGTCGTTTTGGTGTTCTTCATGCATCGAGGCAACATCCAACGCCTGCTGCACGGGCAGGAGCGCAAGACCTATTTCCATAAAGCGAAAAATGAACAGGAGGGAGGCGGAAAGCAATGAGGATCTTGGTTGCAGGCAGCGGCGGCTGGGGTACGGCACTGGCAATCCTGCTGCTGAAAAACGGGCATGAGGTCACACTTTGGTCTTATTGTGCGGAGGAGAGCGAACAGCTGGCGCAGACTTTGCAAAACCCCTTCCTGCCCGGTGTGACGCTGCCGAAGGCGCTGCGTTTTACCGCAGACGCTGCGCAGGCGCGGGATAAGGACATGGTCGTTTTTGCCACACCGTCCTTCGCGGTGCGCTCCACGGCGAAGACCTTTGCGCCGTATCTGTCCGAGAATGTCATTTTGGTATCTGTCACAAAGGGAATCGAGGAGGGAAGCGGCTGCCGCATGAGCGAACTGGTGGCGCAGGAGACGGGAAAGACCGTTGTTGCCCTCTCCGGACCCTCCCATGCCGAGGAGGTCAGCCGCGGCATTCCGACGGGCGTTGTCGCCGCGTGCGCGGATCAGCAGCTTGCCGAGCAGGTACAGACGGCGTTTATGTGTGAGCGTCTGCGTGTGTATACCTGCCCGGATGTTGTGGGCGTTGAGTTGGGCGCGGCACATAAGAATGTCATTGCCCTCTGCGCCGGCGTCTGTGACGGCATGGGCTACGGAGACAATACCAAGGCGCTCCTGATGACCCGCGGGCTTGCCGAGGTCGCAAGACTCGGCATGGCGCTCGGCGCAAAACGGGAGACCTTCGCCGGGCTTGCGGGCGTGGGCGACCTGATCGTCACCTGCACCTCAATGCATTCGCGCAACCGCCGCGCCGGTATCCTGATCGGACAGGGACGCGGCGTGCAGGAGGCCATGCGGGAGGTCGGCGCGGTCGTTGAGGGCTATTATGCAGCCAAGGCGGCGCATGCGCTTGCGCAAAAGCATGGTGTGGAAATGCCCATCACCGAGGCAGCCTACCGCGTGCTGTATGAAAACTGCGATCCGCGGGAGGAGATCAATCGTTTGATGCTGCGCCAAAAGACCTGCGAGGTCGAGGGCGCGGAATGGGCAAGGTAAACGGGTATGAGCGAGAAAAAAAGGGAATTGATCCGTTCCGTTAAGTTTACGCTCTTTTCTGTTTCGGCGGGCTTGATCCAAATCGGTTCGTTCACGCTCCTCAATGAGCTGCTGCATTTGGACTATTGGGTGAGCTATCTGATCGCACTGGTGCTCTCGGTCGTTTGGAATTTTACACTGAATCGGCGTTATACCTTCCATTCGGCAAACAATGTGCCGATTGCAATGCTCAAGGTCGCCCTGTTTTATGCCGTGTTTACGCCCGCGTCCACATGGCTCGAACATTTTCTGGCAGGACAGCAGGGCTGGAACGAGTATCTTGTTACAGGCATCAACATGCTACTGAATTTCGTGCTGGAATTCCTATATGACCGCTTCTTCGTCTTCCGAAACAGCATTGATACAAACGAGTTGGCAAAAAAGAAATAAGGAAAGCCCCGATTTTGTGCAGAATCGGGGCTTTTGGTAACTCGCTGGTGGCACCCTGCGCGGGAACGGCTGCGCGTTTCTCAGGAAATATAGCGCAAGCGCCTCGCAATCCACACGAGAAAAAACGCACCATGATAAACGAAACAGCCCTTGTAGGGCGGGGACATGTCCCCGCCGACCGCGCAGCGGCAGACGGAACAGACAAACAAGTTCGTATACAGTTGGTAGTTCCTGCACCGGCGGGGATGTGTACACGCCCGACATCTGAAATCCGCGCGGAGCGACGCTATTCGCTGAAACGCACGGTGCTTGCACACTGGCGGCATGATAGCCGCCCCTACTATACTGTTAAATCTAAAACTTTATAAAGAAGCTTCGTCGGCGGATCGT
>JBJDYD010000136.1:0-7287 GCA_051867015.1 Faecousia sp.
GCCTACTACAGAGGCTGATGCACAACTTTTAACTGTTACAAACTAGTAGGGGCGGATAGTATCCGCCCGCGTGCAGGCATTCATTTTGGACGAAGTGCTAAGGGCTAACGGAGGACCGCTCCGCACGAATTTAAAATCTTGGCTGTGTCGTGTCGAATATCACAAGCTTTTAAAATGGTGAAGCCGCGCGTGTCATTGCGATGGCGCTTGCGCCCGTGGCAATCTCGTGCAGGCAACTCGTAGCCTGCGGCATCCCTGACGCGCCTATGCAGGCACCTATGTAAAATATACAGGCAGCTGATAGCTGCCCCTACAGCTTAAATCGGCGGGCTGACGCATTTCGTCAGCCCGCCGAGATTTTTTATTTTTTCACAATGTTCTCAATATAGCGCATCAAAATCGTTGCGACCTGTGCTCTGGTGGCGTTGCCCTGGGGCAGGAGCTTGCCGTCGGAGCCGTTGATGATTCCCTCGCCGACCGTCCAGTACACCGCTTCCTTGGCATAGCCGCTGATCTTATTTGCGTCAGGGAAAGCACTCAGATTGCCGCGCTTGCTTGTATCGACGCCCTTCTTCTGGGCGTAGCGGAACAGGATCGCCGCCATTTGCTCCCGCGTGATCTTGCCCTCGGGGTCGAACTTCCCGTTGCCGACACCGTTGACCACACCGTTTGCCGATGCCCACGCCACCGCGTCAATGTACCAGCTTCCGTTCTTTGCGTTCACATCCGAGAAGGTGTTTTGATATCCCTTCGGCTGCCCTTCATAGCGCCACAGCACCGTGACCAGCATGGCTCTCGTCATCGCCGTCTCCGGCTCGAAGGTGTTCCCACTCGTGCCGCCGAACAGCCCATGGGTCACGGCATAATCCACATACGGATGATACCATTGCTTCGTATCGACATCCACAAACTTTTTGCTCGGGCAATCCGCGCCCCCGTCGCATGTCCCCTCTTTCATCCCGCAGCGGGTGCAAATGCCGTTTACGAAGCTGTGCCCAAGCGCGGCAACATAGTTATCCCGATAGCTGTCGCCGCAGGCGCAGGTGTGAAGCGTATAGCCCTGCTCTGTGCAGGTTGGGGGTATCACTGTTGTCGTATAGCTGTGCTCATGTCCCTGCTGTTCGTTCGTGTCCTTGTAAAGCCGCAGCTCGCAACGGCGGCAGTAATAAAGGTAACTTGCAACGCCGTAGTCGGCGTCCAAAGCGGTTATGACCCAATTGTGCCCCAGCGCGGCGGTCTGCGTCGGCTTTGTAAGCTGTTCCCCGCAGGTGGCACAATGGGTGCCTCCGGTATAGCCGGGACAGGTACAGGTAGCGTCGATGGCAGTATTGGCGGCCGCCTTGTGGCTGTCGGCAGCCGTCTTGCCGCTTATCTCGGCGTAGCCGCAAAGGGTGCAGGTCTTACGGGTGAAGCCGCCGGCCTGACAGGTTGCGCTCACAGTCTCCGTGACATATTTGTGGGAGGTGCAGCCCGCATTCGCGCGGAAGGTAATGCCGTTTTCGTTGGCATAGGTCTCCGCCGCAGTACCGCCCACTCCGTAGATTACAAAACCAGGGATGGTCTCGCTGCCGCCGAAGGGGTTATCCGGATCCGGCGGATAATAGCCGAGGCAATGCGTTCCGAGATAGGTCACGCTTTCAGGAACCGTAACGCCCTTTCCCGCGCCGTAGGAGAAGAAAGCGCTCTCCTCCAGCACGCGCAGACCGTCATTCAGATGGATTGCCCTCAGAACCTTCGAAGAGAAGGCGTTTTCGCCGACAAAGCGCACCGTGTTGGGCAGGGTGATGGCTTCACAGGCGTGGTCGTTGAAGGCGACATCACCGATGTACTGCACGCCGCCCAAGTCAATCGACCGCAGCTTAATGCAATTCGCGAAAGCGTTCACCTCCACGCGGGTGCAGCTTTTCGGCAGGACAACGCCGATCAGATTCGGCTGCTCATATTCCCACGTCCGTGTGCGATGCTCAAAGATATAGTAAGGTGCAACAGCGGTGGTGCCGGGCTTGAGGGCGAGGACGGTGTTTTCCGGCATCTCGCCCTTGTAGGTGTAGGCGACAGAGCCGAAATAAACCGGTCCATCGGGCTGGTCATGATACCAGCCGGTGTTTTCCAGCGCGCACAAACCGATTAGGCGGACGCTCTTGGACAGGTCGCCGAAGTCTGCCAGCGCGGGGCAGTCTTTGAAACAACTGTCGCCCAGCGTTCGGACATTTTTGCCGCCCTTGACAGCGCGCAGGCTGCCGCAGCCGGACAGCGCGTCGGTGCCGATTTCCACCAGCGAGTCGGGCAGGGTGACACTTTCGAGCGCCGTGCAGTTGCTCAACGCACCATCCGCGAGGATGCGTACATTTTTGAGATCAATCGTCTTGAGGAGAGCGCTGCCAATCGGGCCGCGCACCTCCAACACATCGTCCGGCAGAACAAGGCTTTGCGTCCTGCCGATGCAGACACCGTATAGTGTCCGGTTGCCCTTCGGGATTGTGAGATCTTTGATTTGCTCGCAGTCGGAGAAGCAGTTCTCCGCCAAAACCGCCGTCTGCGGAAGTTGGATCTCGGTCAGATTGGCCATACCGTGGAGGTCAATGTAATCTACGCTCTCCGGGACGGTCAGCTTGGTGATGCCGCAGTATTCCGCACCGGCGTACTGAATCGTGAGGGATTTCAGTCCGTCGGGGAGCACCAGCTCGTTTACGCCCTGTAAATCGTATTCGAGGTACACGGTTTTGGTGCCCGCGCGGACAGTCACCTTGGCGG
The DNA here is from genome assembly GCA_051867015.1 of Faecousia sp. Taxonomy (GTDB): domain Bacteria; phylum Bacillota; class Clostridia; order Oscillospirales; family Oscillospiraceae; genus JAZOXB01. Next base: position 2,755 of record JBJDYD010000136.1, read on the forward strand.
GGTAGTTGCCCTTATAGCCAAGGAACACACTGCCGCAGTAGATCGCTGCGTTGTCCGGCAGAGCATAATAATACGCTGTCTCGCCGAGGTCACCCTGTGTGATCTTGGTGAGCGAGCCGGGGAAGGTGATCTGCGCCAGTGCATCGCAGCCATTAAAGACACAGTCCATGCATTCGGTCAGTCCCTCCGGCAGGACGACGCTCGTCAGCGCCTCGCAGTCACGGAACGCACTGTAACCCAGCGTCTTCAGTCCCTCGTGCAGCGTAAGGGACTTGAGTGCCTTGCAGCCGGAGAAGGCGTTATCGCCGATCAGCGCAGCGCTGCCCGGAATGTCTGCGGCGGTCAGCGCTTCACACTCGTAGAATGCATAGCTGCCGATCTCCCGCACACCGGACGGGATGGTGACGCCTGTGATGTCTGCGCCCCAAAACGCCTCTGCGCCGATCATCTGGACGGAATCGGGAATGACGGGCGTTTTGCTCGTGCCCTTATAGGCAAGGAGCTGCCCCTGCCAGACGAGAAAATCCGAGGCGCTGTCGTCATAGAGCCAGTTCTGATACAGCTCGTTCAGCTTGCCGGCAAAAGAACCGACGCCGTAGCCGACCCGTGCGCCGAACGCGCCGCCGTGCAGGAAGGTGCTTTCGCCCTTGAACACGATGGACGACAGATTCGTGCAGGCGGCAAACGCGCCCTTGCCGATCTCCGTCACGCTCGCGGGAATTGCAACCTTTTGCAGATATTCGTTATGGAAGAATGCCCGCTCGCCGATGGTTTGCAGACCTTCGGGCAGGACGATCTCGCGCAGCCGGGAATGGGTCTCGCTGCTCCAATCATCGTCGTCATAGAATGCATCGTCCGCGATGTAGGTCACGGTGTCCGGCAGAATGACCTTCGTCACGAATTTGTTGGGCGTACTGTAGCCCTCCTCGCTGTGGAAGCTCCGGATGCCTACGACGGTATAGCCGTCGATAGAGGACGGTACCGTGACCTCCGCTTCATAGCCATAGTATGAAGTGATCTCGATGGTGTCGCGGGTAACAAACCGGTAAGTAAAGCCATAGTCGGGATCCTCCGGCGCCTTTTCCCCTCCCGCCGCCAATGTCAAAGGCGCAAGCGACAGCACGAGGGAAAGGGCGAGCAGCATGGCAAGGATTCTTCGTTTCATTCCTTTTCCTGTCCTTTCTAAAGATTGGGTTTACCTTAATTTATTATAGCAGTGCTTACCCTCATTTCCGGCACTTCTTTCCAAACTGTCATGCTGACACTTTGGAAAGGACTTTAAAGCGGTCACGCTGTTATCCAATGTCATTTGATAAAAATCGCCATTGCCCGTTGACAAGCCACTATCTTTTTCAACACATTTGCGTTATAATGATTTATAATAGTAGCTGCTTTACCGGGAATACAGCAGTCAAACCGCCGCGTTTTTCAAAGGAAAGCTCTGTCTATACCCAAAAAACGGTCGAATCGCAGAAATAGTCATCATCGAAGGTGGAGGGGATTGAATGAACTTCAGTGAAATGCTAAAGGAATATATGGAAATGCTGCACTGTACGGCAAAAGAGTTAAGCGATGCCTCCGGGCTTTCCCCTGCCACAGTAAGCCGTTACCGCAGCGGTGAACGCATCCCTGCGCCGAACAGTGAAGCCTTTGACCGGCTTTGCAATGCGATCGTCCTGCTCTCCGGAAAGGGCATTGCTGCCGCGCCGCTCACCCGTGAGACTGTTATAGAGAGCTTCCTGCGCTGTCCGGACTTTATTGCTTCGGATCAAGAGCTGTTCCGTCAAAAACTAAACACACTGATCGCCGTGCTGAAGCTCAATCTATCCAAGCTGTGCCGCTGCACGAATTATGAAGCCTCCGCGCTGTTCCGCATTCGCAGCGGTTCCCGTAAGCCCTCCGAGCCTGCCAAATTTGCGGCGGATATCGCCCGATATGTTGCCGAAACAACGGACGAATGTGCGGAAAAAGAGAGCTTAGCCGGGCTTTTGGGTTGTTCCGTCAACGAGCTTTCCGATGTCTCCTCCCGCTTTGAGAGAGTGCTCCAATGGCTCACCGACGGTCAGGATCGTCAAGACAGTATGGCAAGGTTTTTAGAAAAACTGGACGATTTTGATTTGGACGAGTATATTCGGGTCATTCATTTTGACACGCTGAAGGTGCCATCCGTTCCTTTTCAGCTTCCCACCTCCAAAACCTACCGAGGCTTGGAGGAGATGATGGCAAGCGAGCTGGATTTCTTAAAGGCGACCGTCCTGTCAAAATCCCAAGCCTCCGTGATCATGTACAGCGATATGCCCATGGAGGAAATGGCAAAGGATCCGGACTTCCCGAAACGCTGGATGTACGGCATGGCAATGCTGCTGAAAAAGGGGCTGCATTTGCATATGATCCATAATATTGACCGTCCGCTGCCGGAAATGATGTTGGGGCTGGAAAGCTGGATCCCCATGTATATGACAGGTCAGGTCTCTCCGTATTACCTGAAAAACACACAGAACGATGTGTTTCTGCATTTTCTGAAGGTCTCCGGTACCGCCGCGCTCACGGGCGAGGCAATCGCCGGCTGCCATAGCAAAGGAATGTACTATCTCACCAAAAGTAAGGAGGAGGTCGCCTATTATCGCTGTCGCGCGGAATCCCTGCTCCAAAAAGCGCACCCTTTGATGCATATCTACCGCCAAAACGACAGCGACGCGCTGCACGCCTTTTTGCGCGCCGATGCGGAGGTGCCGGGCAAACGAAGGAATCTCCGCTCCGCACCGCCTCTGTATACAATGCAGCCGCAAGCGTTGAAAGCTCTTTTACGCAGGCACTCCCTATCGGAAGAAGCGTTGCAAAACATTGTAAACTATGCCGAAGCCCAACGGCAAATGACGGAAAAAATATTGCAAACGGAGATCATTGAGGATGAGATTCCTTTGATCTCGGAGGAAGAATTTGCCCGTCACCCGATCTTGCTCACACTTTCCGGCGTTTTCTATGAGCGGGATATCCCCTATACTTATGAGGAGTATCGCGCGCATCTATGCAGCACGGAACAATACGCCGCACTGCACCCGAACTACCGTATTCGCAAAACCGCAACGCACGCCTTCCGAAACCTACAGCTCTTCCTGCATGAAGGACAATGGGCAATGGTCTCCAAGAGCAAATCCCCTGCCATTCACTTTGTCATCCATCACCCGAAGCTGCGCGAAGCGATCGAGTGTTTTCAGCCGCCCGTTGTCGAGGAATGAACTTTGGAAAGAGGCGTGAATATGCATCTCAGAAGCTATCGTCCCTCCGATTTGGCGGAGATTGCGGCGCTGTTTTATGACACCGTCCATACCGTGACCGTCAATGACTACTCCGCCGCGCAGAGAGACGCATGGGCAAGCGGCAAGATAGATTCCGAACAATGGAACAAGTCCTTTCTCGCTCACCATACCGTGATTGCAGAGCAGGACGGCAGAATCATCGGCTTCGGCGACATGGACGCGGCGGGTTACCTTGACCGGCTCTATGTACATAAGGAGTTTCAGCGCCATGGCATCGCAACCGCCATCTGTGATGTTTTGGAGCGCTCTGCAGAAGTGGATTTCTTCACCGTTCATGCTTCGATCACCGCAAAACCCTTTTTCGAGAAGCGGGGCTATGCAGTGCTAAAAAAGCAGCAGGTAGAGCGGTGCGGCATTTTGCTGACCAATTTCGTGATGAAGAAGCCGAAAGGAGAAACGGCGCATGGCAATTAATTTCAGGAAAGCGGAAGCGCAAGACCTTCCCGCGTTGGCGGAGCTGGGCGCGCAGCTTTGGCAGAATCACACGGCAGCCGAGCTGTCAGAGGAATTTTCCGAAACCATGCTGCACAAAGACGCGGCGTTTTTTCTGGCATACGTCGATCTGATTCCCGTTGGCTTTGCCCAATGTCAGCAGCGGCACGACTATGTCGAGGGTACAGGCACAAGCCCTGTCGGGTATTTGGAAGGCATTTTCGTCGCGGAGCAATACCGCAAAAACGGCATTGCAAAAGCACTTCTCTCCGCCTGCGAGACATGGGCGAAGGAACAAGGCTGCCGCGAATTTGCAAGCGACTGCGAATTGGGAAACACCCGGAGCCTGCGCTTTCATCTGCACACGGGCTTCACGGAGGCAAACCGCATCATTTGTTTTGTGAAAGATCTGTAAAGCAGATTTTTCTGCTCGTGGAGCCAGTAGGCAATCAACGATAAAAACACGCCACAATAAACGAAGCAGCTCCTGTAGGCCGGGGACACGTCCCCGCCGTTGGTAGGAACTACCGGCTGCGTACCAGCCAAGGGAACGAGATTGCCACGACCAGTGTGCGCACTGGTCTCGCAATGACAGATAGGGTAACCTATTATGTCATTGCGAGGAGCGCAGCGACGTGGCAATCCCGTGCAGGCAACTCGTAGCCTGCAGCATCCCTGACGCGCCTATGCAGGCACATATGTAAAATATACGGGCAGCTAATAGCTGCCCCTACTAGTTTGTAACAATTAAAAGTTGTGTATCAGCCTCTGTAGTAGGCAG
>JBJDYD010000137.1:0-19453 GCA_051867015.1 Faecousia sp.
GGGTAGCACCGTGTTATAGCTATTTACTTTTTGGTTGTTGTACTAGTAGGGGCGGCTATTAGCCGCCCGCTTTCGGAATTCGCGCGGAGCGCTCCTTCGTTGTTCACTGTTCACTATTCACTATTCACCATTCACTCTTAGTCCTTAGCCTAATAGACAGTTCCTACACACGGCGGGGAGGTTTGTTGGGTTATTGCAGGAGGATGGCGTTGTCGCGTAGGAGGACGGTGACTTCCTTTTTCGGCTGTTCGGAGAGGAGGTTTTGGGCGAGCGGAGCCTCTAATTCCGATTGGAGCAATCTGCGCAGCTCGCGCGCGCCGCTGCGTTTGCCGAGACAGCGTTTTGCAAGGAATGCAGGCAGCTCGGATGCATAGAAGAGACGCAGCTTTCTTGCCTCGGCGCGCCGGCGCAGAGCGTCTAACTGCTTTGCCGCGATCTTTGTCAGCTCCGCCTCGCCGAGGGGACGGAAGGTGGCAATGCAGTCGATTCTGCCCAAAAATTCGGGTGGAAAATGCTCTTGCAGCGCCCGCGCGGTCATGTCCTCCGCCTGTGCGCCGAAGCCTAACGCCGCACGACCGGTGTAGCAGCTTCCGAGATTTGAGGTCATGACCAGCAGCGTGTTCTTGAAATCCACGCAACGTCCGTTGGAGTCCGTCAAAATGCCGTCCTCCATGATTTGCAGCAGCAGTCCGCACACATCGGGATGCGCTTTTTCCAATTCGTCGAGCAGGACGAGGGAGTAGGGACGGCGGCGCACCCGCTCGGACAGCTCGCCGCCCTCGTCGTGCCCGACATAGCCGGGAGGCGCGCCGATGAGACGAGACACCGAGAATTTCTCCATATATTCCGACATATCCACGCGGATCATCGCGCTCTCGCTGCCGTAGACCGCTTCTGCCAGCGCCTTGCAAAGCTCCGTCTTGCCGACGCCCGTGGGGCCTGTAAAGAGCATGGCGGCGACGGGGCGCTTTTGCTCGGCAATGCCGGAGCGTCCCCGGCGAACCGCCTCCGCGACGGCGCGGACGGCTGCATCCTGCCCGATCACGCGCTTGCTGAGGGTTGCCTCCAAGGTGCGTAGGCGCTGCTTCTCCGTCAGAGAGACCGTGCCGACGGGGATGCCCGTGCGGTTTGCGACGGCGGCGGCGATGTCCTGCGCCCGCACCATGCGGGGTACGGAGGGGGATTTGCGGAGCCTTTGCAGACGGTCGCGCAGCTTTGCCGCCTCCTCATACTGCCCCGCGCGGACGGCGTCGCGGAGAGACTGCTCCATCTCCTGCGCGGTATCCGTGGGGCAGCCGAGGGTGCGCGCCATGCTCGCGCAGGCTGCTCCTTCGTCGAGGAGATCCACCGCCTTATCGGGCAGAAATTTGTCCGTCAGATAGCGGCAGGAAAGGTCTACCGCCGCGTCCAGCGCTTCGGCGCTGATCGTGATGCGGTGGTGCGCTTCCAGCCCTTCGCGCAGACCTTCTAAGATTTCCCGCGTCTCCTCGCGGCTCGGCTCACGCACCTGAACAGGACGAAAACGGCGTTCCAGCGCCGCGTCCTTTTCGATGAATTTGCGGTATTCCGAGAGGGTCGTTGCGCCGATGAGCTGCAATTCCCCGCGCCCGAGGGCGGGCTTTAGGAGATTCGCCGCGTCAATCGCGCCCTCCGCCGCGCCTGCGCCGACTAAGGTGTGCATTTCGTCGATGAACAGAATGACATTCTGCACGCGCCGCACCTCTGCGATGATGTCGCGCACGCGTTCTTCGAATTCACCACGGTATTTCGTCCCCGCGATCACGCTTGCCATATCGAGGGCGAACAGCCGCTTGCCGCGCAGCTGCTCCGGGACGCGTCCGGCGGCGATATACTGCGCCACCCCCTCGACGATGGCGGTTTTGCCGACACCCGGCTCTCCGATGAGGGCGGGGTTATTTTTATGCTTGCGCGAGAGAATTTGCAAAACGGTTTCGATCTCGCGCTGCCGTCCGATGATGCGCTCGGATTTGTCCGCGCGTTCCACCAGATCGATGCCGAACTGATCGAGCAGACGAGTATTTGGCATGGCTTGCTCCTTTCGGGCGCTTTGCCCAAGATATAGATCGGTAAACAGCACATCCGCGCTGACGGCGCAGCGGGAGAGCAGGCGGTCGGCGCCGCAGGTTTCGTCACGCAGCATGGCGGTCAGCAGTGCTTCGGGGGTGACGGGGCTTCCTTCCGCCGCCGCGGCTGCGATGGCACGTCTCGCTTTTGGGGAAAGACCTTGCACGAGGCGTTCCATCGGCAGCCCGCGCCCCTCGGTTTGCAGAAGCTGCCCCAAAAGCTCCCATGCGGAGACGGCCTGCCACGAAAGCGCCCGATACGCTGCCGAGGCGGGTGTGAGCGCAATGGCGATCAGAAGATGCTCCGTACCGACGCAGCTGTGCCCCAAAAAACATGCCAGACCCCACGCCTGACGCAGAATCTGCCGCGTTTGTTCGTTTTCTCTGCCCATGCGCCGCCTCCTTTTTGCCTCTCGAAAATCATTGACACGGCAGGGAAATTCTATACCCGCAAAATAAATTTCAATTTTCTGCGTTTTACCATTTGCTTTTTTCAAAAAACATGATAGAATGATGTTGCATACCAATACATACAGGAGGCAAAATCATGGCTTATTTTATCACTGACGCTTGTGTAAAGTGCGGCGCTTGCGCTGACAACTGCCCGCTCGGCATCATCACCGAGGGTGACGACAAGTACGTCATCGACGCTGACCAGTGCGTCGAGTGCGGTTCCTGCGCCGCCGGCTGCCCCGCTGAGGCGATTGAGCAGCAGTAAACTGCAAAGCGCGACCGGTCTGCACTTCGTTTCGAGTACAGACCGGTCGTGTTTTATGAAGAGACGATGACGGAATTACTTTGGAACGGCATCCGCATGACGGACGGCGGCTTCCGCCTCGGAACGGATTCGGTGCTTTTAGCGCATTTTGCGCAGCTCCCGCCGCGTTCCCGTGTGGCAGACCTTGGCGCAGGCTGCGGGACGCTCGGTCTGCTGCTCTGCGCGAGTGACCCGCAGGTGCGCGTGGTCGGCGTGGAGCTGGACGAAACCGCCCATTGCGCAGCATTGGAGAATATCCGTGAAAACGGATTGGAGGAGCGCCTGTCCTCCGTCTTGGGGGATGTGCGGGAGATCAAAACGCTACTGCCTGCGGGCAGCTTTGACGGCGTGATCGCGAACCCACCCTATTTTCCCGCCGGAAGCGGCAGGAAAAGCAGCCGCAATGCCTTGGCGCGCTCGGAGGAGACGCTGCCGCTGACCGCGCTCTGTGAAGCTGCCGCGTGGCTGCTGCGCTGCGGCGGGCGTTTTGCGCTCGTCCACCGCCCGGAACGGCTGTGCGATATTTTTTGCGCGATGCGGGAGAACGGCATCGAGCCGAAGCGCGTGCAATTTGTGCGGCATCGTGCAAATGCGCCGTTCTGCCTCGTTTTGGTCGAAGGAAGGCGTGGCGGCGCTGCCGGGTTGCGGTTCGAGGCGGATTTGATAGAATTTACGGACGACGGAGCGGAGACGGAAGCCTACCGCGCCGCCTATCACAGAGGGGAGAACGAATGAGCGGAACACTGACCCTTGTGCCGACGCCGATCGGCAATTTGTCCGATATTTCGCCGCGCTGCCGGCAGGCGCTTGCCGAGGCGGATTTTATCGCGGCGGAGGACACCCGCGTGACCTTGAAGCTGCTGAACCATTTGGAGCTGAAAAAGCCATTGGTCAGCTATTATGAGCACAATAAGGAATTCAGCGGGAGGAAAATTTTGGAGCGCATTTTGGCAGGCGAGAACTGCGCGCAGGTCTCGGACGCCGGTTCGCCTGCGATTTCCGACCCCGGCGAGGACTTGGTGCGTCTGTGCGCGGAGCACGGCGTGACGGTCACCGCCATCCCGGGTCCCTGCGCCGCAATTACGGCTTTGAGCATTTCGGGACTTCCGACGGGGCGCTTCACCTTTGAGGGCTTTTTATCCACGACGAAGAAAAACCGCCTTGCGCATTTGCAGAGCCTGCAAAACGAGACGCGCACAATGATCTTTTATGAAGCGCCGCACAAGCTGACGGCGACGCTGCGCGACCTTTCGGAGACCTTCGGCGCGGAGCGGCGCATCTCCCTCTGCCGTGAGCTGACCAAGCTGCACGAGGAGGTGCGGCGCACCACGCTCGGCGAGGCGGCGGCGTATTACGACGAGCAGCCGCCGCGCGGGGAATTCGTCCTGATCGTGGAGGGCGCGGCGGAAAAGCAGGAGGAAACGCCCACGATGGAAATCGCCCTTGCCCGTGTGCAGGAGCTGCTTGCGCAGGGCATGAGCAAAAAGGACGCGATCAAGCAGGCAGCGCAGGAGACGGGCTTCCCGAAGAATGCCCTGTACGACGCGGCAATGAAATAAGAAACCGAACCCCTGCTTTGTGTTTTGGCAGAGGTTCGGTTTTTTCACTGCCTCTGTAGGGCGGGGACATGTCTCCGCCGACCGCGAAGCGGCAGACAGTATAAGGGAACGGGTTTGTACACAGTTGGTAGTTCCTGCATGAGATTGCCACGCCTCGTTCCTCGGCTCGCAATGACACGGGAAGGGTGCTCTGTTTGTCATTGCGAGGAGCGCAGCGACGTGGCAATCTATTTCGTTTCTTGTACTTACTCAGGGGTTCCTGCACGCTGGCGGATACTATCCGCCCCTACGGCGTTGGCTGCGGTATATCTCGTAGGGGCGGCTATCAGCCGACTGTTTTTGATCCGTGCGAAGCACACCACAGTCATTCACCATTCACTCTTAGTCCTTAGCCTAACAGACAGTTCCTGCACCGGCTTAGGACATGTTCCCGCCCTACAGAGAAGGTGCGGTATTTGCGGCGGGGCTAAAGGACGCTGCCGTTGTGATTGCCGGTGAAGGTGCCGTGGAGGATGGCGGGCTTGCCGGAGACGAGGACGGTGTCCATGCCGTCGCTCTCTTGGCAGGGGGCAAGGTAGGTGGCGCGTTCCTGCAGGTCTTCAGGACGGAAAATATTGATATCCGCATCCGCGCCGACCTGCAGGATGCCCTTGCCGGTTAGGCGCATGGCTTGTGCCGGCAGCGCCGTGACCTTTCGCACCGCCTGCGGGAGGGTCAAAACCTGCTTTTCCTTGACGAAACGCTCAAAGAGCCTTGTGCAGTTGCCGTAGACGCGGGGGTGCGGCAAGCCGACGGTCGGATAGGTCGCGTCGGAGATCACGGAGGAGAAGTCGTCTTGCAGAATGGTGCAGATATCCTCTTCGCAGGTGATGCGGTCGATCATCGTCACGGCGCAGTGCTCATCCGCAAGGATTTGACAGAGACAGTCCACGGGGTCCAGCCGCAGCAGCTCCGCCGCCTCCGCGAGGGTCTTGCCGATCAGGTTTTGATACTGCGGCAGGCGCAGGGTGGAGAGGATGATATTCTCCCAGCCGATCATTTGGGCGATATTGTCAAAGTCCCGCCCGTTACGGATGCGTTCCCGCAGAAGCTCGCGCTGCTCCGGCTGCCGCAGACGCGCGGAAATTGCCTCCGTGCCGCCGACCAGGAAATCGGGCGGGAGCAGGTGCAAAAGCTGCGTGGAGCCTGCGTCATAGAGATAGACATCGCAGGAGACGTCAATGCCCTCGGTGCGGGCGTCCTGCATCAGCTTTAATGCCTGCGGGATACGCTTATGCCAATTGCGCATTCCCATCGCCTTGAGATGGCTGATATGCAGCGGGCAATGCAGCGCGCGTGCGACGGTCAGCATTTCCTCAATGGCATCACAGACCTTGTCGCCCTCCTCACGCATATGGACGGCAATGGGGATATTCCCGTTTTGCAGCGGGGCGAGGGCGTCGATCAGCTCCTGCGTGGTATAGAAGCACTCCGGCGCGTAGCCTAAGCCGAGCGAGACGGCGCGCGCCCCCTCGGAGAGCGCCTGCTCCAAGCGGCGGTGCAGGACGGAAAAATCCTCCGGCGGCGCCTCCCGATAGCCGCAAAGATCGGCGCGGAGCGTGCCGCCGCCGACCATCATGCCGACACACAGCGGAAGCTCTGCCTTTCGGAGCGCCGCGAGGTACGCGCCCATGGAGGCAGTGGGAATTTCCGGGGCGATGCCGTCCGTGATGGGGGCAAGGTAGTGGAGTATTTCCTCCCGATGCGCGTCACCGAAGGGCGCGAGGGAGAGTCCGCAGGCACCGTTTAAGACCGTCGTGATGCCCTGCTTCAGCTCCGCCTTTCCGTAACCCTCCCGAAAGACCGCCGCGTCGCCGTGGCGGTGAATGTCCAAAAATCCGGGCGTGACGCAGAAGCCCGCAGCGTCAAGAATCAAGTCTGCCGGTGTCTCACGCAGCGCGCCGATTGCGGCGATCTTTCCGTCCTTGACCGCGATATCTGCCTGATACGGTTTGCTGCCGCTTCCGTCAAGCAGCGTGCCGCCTAAAATCAAAGTATCTACCATATGTGATCACTTCCCGTGACCATCTTAGCACCTTTTTTCACAAAATCAAGAGCGCGGTCGAAAAGCGGTTGATTTTTGTCGGGCGGTTGGATATAATAGAGGCAATTGGAACGCTTTTGCGCTCGAAAGAACTACAGGAGGTCTATCATGGCTGTTAAAATTGAAAAATCCACCATCATCGGAGATGTGCTTGACATCGCGCCGCAGACCGCGCCCCTCTTTATGGCAATCGGGATGCACTGCCTCGGCTGCCCGTCCTCCCGCGGCGAGACGGTCGAAGAAGCCTGCATGGTGCACGGCGTGGACGCGGACGCGTTCTTGGCGCAGGTCAACCGCTTCATCGAAGCGAGTGAGGAGAACAAGTAAGGGAGGCGTATGCCTCCCTTTGCGCTATCAGCGGGAGGGAATATGACACAGAAAGACCGTATGCTTGCGGGCAAGTTATATCGGGTGGACGGGGAGCTTGCCTCGCATATGCACCGGACACGGGAGCTTTTGCAGCAATATAACCAATCGCTCGACGCTGCGCAGCGGCAGGAGCTTCTGCGGGAGCTGCTCGGCGGGATGGGAGAAAACACCCACATCGAGCCGCCGTTTCGCTGCGATTACGGCGCGAATATCTATGTCGGGAGGAATTTCTATGCCAATTTTGAGTGCATCATCCTCGACCAATGCCCCATCCAAATCGGGGACAATGTGTTTTTCGGCCCGCGGGTGAGCCTGTATTCCGCGGGGCATCCGATTGACGCTGCGGTGCGTAACAGCTATTTGGAATTCGGAAAGCCGATCACCGTCGGTTCGGACGTCTGGGTCGGCGGCGATACGGTGATCCTCGGCGGCGTGACCATCGGCAGCAATGTGGTGATCGGCGCGGGGTCGGTGGTGACGAAGGATATCCCTTCGGATTGCGTTGCCGTGGGGAATCCCTGCCGCGTGCTGCGGAGAATCACGGACGAGGATCGGGCGTATTGGAATGCGGCGGCAGAGGAGTGGATGCCATGAAGCTGCCGATTTCCAAACGCCTGCTGTGCTGCGCGGCGCAGGTGCCGGAGGGTGCGCGTGTGGCGGACATCGGCGCGGATCACGGCTATCTCTCCATCGAACTGCTCAAAAGCGGCAGGGCGGCGTTTGCGCACGCGTGCGATCTGCGGGAAAAGCCGCTGCGCCGCGCGACGGAAAACGCCCTGCGCTACGGCGTGGCGGAGAAAATGCGCTTCTCCCGCGCCGACGGGCTGCGCGCCGTGGAGCCGGACGAGGTGGATACCATCGTCTGCGCAGGCATGGGCGGCGACCTGATTGCGCAGATTGTGGCGGACTGCCCGTGGCTGAGAGACGAAAAATATTTACTGATCCTTCAGCCGCAATCCTCGGGCAACGACCTGAGGCGAAAGCTTGCGGAGCTGGGCTTTGGCATCGAAAAGGAGACGCTGGTCGAGGATGGCGGATTTATCTATTTTGTAATCTGCGCGCGCTTCGGCAACGCCGTGCCGCTGACACCTGGGCAGCAATATCTGCCGGAGCCGCTTCTTTGCAGCGGCGATCCGCTTCTGCCGCGCTATACCGAGCGTATTCTGCGTGCCCTGCGGCTTACCGTTGCGGGCATTCAAAGAGCAAACGACCCTGCCGCGCGGGAACGGCTGAAATACTATGAAACTGCCTTGCATGAGGTAGAGGAAATGGAGGACGATTATGACGACGGTACAGAACATCTATGATTATATCAAGACCATCGCGCCGGAATACATGGCGGAGGACTGGGATCATGTCGGCTTGCTCTGCGGGCGCTCCGACCGTGAGGTCAGGCGTGTGCTGGTCGCCCTCGATCCGTTCCAAGCCGTCTGCGAGGAGGCAAGGGCGCTGGACTGTCAGCTCCTTCTGACGCATCATGCGAGCCTATGGGAGCTGAAGGAGATCAACGACCGGACGCAGCAGGGCAGAAATCTGCTCTTTTTGATTGAGAACGGCATTTCCGCTGTCAATGCACACACGAATTTAGACCATGCGCCGGACGGCGTCAACGATTGCTTGGCAAACAAGCTCGGGTTAACAGAGGTTGAGGTCATTGATCCCATCGGAACGGATGAACAGGGCAGACCCTACGGGCTTTTGCGCGGCGGGAATATCGCGACCTCTGCGCCTGCGGACTTTGCTGCATTTGTCAAGCAGGCGCTCGGCTGCGAGGGCGTGCGGTTTGCGGACGGCGGCAGGCCGATCACCCGCGTCGCCGTCGGCGGCGGGAGCTGCGCAGGCTTGTTATCTCGCGTGGCGGAGCTGGGCTATGATGCTTTTGTGACTGCCGACGTGAAATACAATGCCTTCAACGACGCGCGCGACCTCGGCGTGACCCTTGTGGATGCGGGACATTTTGAAACGGAGAACCCTGTCTGCGCGTATTTGGCGGAGAAAGTGCGCGCCGCGTTCCCCGAAATTGAGGTTTTTCTTTCGGAAGTCCACACGGATTGCATCAAATTCGAATAAAACAGTTGTTTTTCGGCGCGCGATGTGCTAAAATATTGGTCGGAATTTTACATTAGAAGGGAAGAACTACCATGTCGGGTCATTCCAAATGGCATAATATTCAGAAAACCAAGGGCGCGCAGGATGCAAAACGCGCTGCGACCTTCACTAAGATCGCGAAGGAAATGTATGTCGCGGTCAAGGAGGGCGGCGGCTCTGCCGATCCGAACTACAACTCCCGCCTTGCAACGGTGATTACCAAGGCAAAGGCGGCGAATATGCCCAATGACAACATCAAGCGCGTGCTGGAAAAGGCAGCGAACGCAGGCTCCGGCGACGCATACGAAGCTATCACCTACGAGGGCTACGGCCCCGGCGGCATTGCGGTCATCGTCGAGACCATGACGGACAGCCGCAACCGCACCGCAGGCAATGTCCGCCACCACTTTGACAAGTACGGCGGCAACATGGGCGCCTCCGGCTGCGTCGCGTGGAACTTCAGCAAGAAGGGTGTGCTCGTCATCGACAACGAGGACGAGGATTACACCGAGGACGACGTGATGATGGACGCGATGGACGCCGGCGCGGATGATTTTGAAGCCGAGGACGACTGCTTCACCATCTACACCCAGCCGGACGATTTCAACGCCGTCGCGGACGCGCTGACGAAGAAGGGGTATGCCTTTGCTTCGGCACAGATCGAGATGGTTCCGGGCGAGTATAAGAAGCTCGACAACCCCGACGATGTTGCCAACATGGAAAAAATGCTGGACATCTTCGAGGACGACGACGATGTGCAGAACGTCTGGCATAACTGGGACAGAGACTAAAAAATTTGAGCCTGTGAAAAGCAGGCTCAATTTTTTATCTCCGTCTTTTTTCCTGTTGCGGGATGGTGGTTGGTATGCAGTCGGCTGCTCCTGCACCGGCGCGCCGGGGTCGTCGCGCCCTACGGCGAGGATGCGATCAACGCCTGTTCTTCTAAACCCTACAGTGGCGTTTTGTTTATCGTGGTGCGTTTTTGCATGGGGAGATTGCCGGGGTCAGCGGGTGGGGAGCCATTGCAGAAAGGCTTTCTCTGTTTCCGACATGGCGCATTGGGGCTTAAAGGCGACGGCGTTTTGGTAGAGTGTGCCGCCGTCGGTGCAGGTCTTCTGCACAAGCTGATATTTTTTCAGCAAAGCGTCCGGCAGCGGCTCCGAGCGGAGATAGGCATCGGGGAGCCCTTGCAGGAGCTGAAGCTGCGCCATACGGTCTACGGCGTAAATTTTCCGCTCCGCACCGCCGGCTTTGCTCTCGGAATAGAAAACGTCGCGGTGCAGAATTTCGGTCAGTCCCTCCAAATCGGACGGGGAAATGCGCTCCGCCTGCGCGAGCGGGTGATTCTGCGACAGCACCGGCTGATAGCGCACCTGATCAAGCAGCTTAAGTGTCAGCTTCCTGGCGGCTGCCTGCTCCGAGAAATAGTCCTGATACTGTGTGGCGTAGCGAATGACCGCGACCTCGGCGCCGCCGCTGTCCAGCAGCTCTAAAGCCTGCCGCGGGTGGCACTCCCGCAGAACCGCGTCAAGCGGCATGGTTGGCGCATATTCGTTCAGAAAGCGCTTGACCTGCTCCAAGACCAGATAGGAGCGGGGCAGCGCGAGGCGGAAACGGCTGCTTTGGCTGCGGTTGGTGCCGAGATTCTCCATAAACTCCGCCTCGCGGAGAATGTTGCGGGCGTGCTGCAAAAAGACGACGCCCTGCTCCGTCGGACGGACGCCCTTCCGCGTTCGCTCAAAGATCGCGAAGCCGACGCGCTCCTCGGTGTCCCGCAGGACGCGGCTGAGGTTCGGCTGCCCCATATAGAGGTTGGCTGCCGCCTGCGAGATGGAGCGCGTCCGCTCGATCTCAATCAGATATTCCAACTGTTGAATGTTCATATGTCTGCTCCCGTGCGGGTAAGTTTGTCTTGAGTATAACGGAATAACCGCCAAATGTCAACGAAGGAGGAACACTTGCCGATATTTGCATCCTGTCAAAATTCAGATATCATATGCCGAAATTGAGATTTCCGTTTTGCGCACGGGGCGTGTACAATGGGGTCAGCAAAGAGAAATTCCCAAGATTTCAGAAACAGGAGGAAATGATTATGGCACGGTTTACGCTCCCGCGCGATATTTACCACGGAAAGGACGCTTTGGAAGCTTTAAAGGGCTTTAACGGCAAGCGGGCAATGGTCTGCGTCGGCGGCGGCTCCATGAAGCGGTTCGGCTTCTTGGATAAGGTTGTCTCGTATCTGAAGGAGGCGGGCATGGAGGTCGAGCTGATCGAGGGCATCGAGCCTGACCCCTCCGTAGACACGGTGATGAAGGGCGCTGAGGCGATGCTGAAGTTCGAGCCGGACTGGATCGTGGCAATCGGCGGCGGCTCTCCCATCGACGCGGCAAAGGCCATGTGGATCAAGTATGAGTACCCCGAGATCACCTTTGAGGAGATGTGCAAGGTCTTCGGTATTCCGCCGCTGCGGAGGAAAGCCCGTTTCTGCGCGATCTCCTCGACCTCCGGCACCGCCACCGAGGTGACTGCCTTCTCCGTGATTACCGACGATAAAAAGGGCATTAAGTATCCGCTGGCGGATTTTGAGATCACGCCCGATGTGGCAATCGTCGATCCCGCGCTTGCAGAGACGATGCCCAAGAAGCTCGTCGCGCACACCGGCATGGACGCCATGACCCACGCGATTGAGGCGTATGTCTCGACCTGCAACTGCGACTTTACCGATCCCCTTGCGCTGCATGCGATCAAAATGATCCAAAATGATCTGGTGGATTCCTACAACGGCGACATGGCAAAGCGCGACGCGATGCACAACGCGCAGTGCTTGGCGGGCATGGCATTCTCCAACGCACTGCTGGGCATCGTACATTCCATGGCGCATAAGACCGGCGCTGCCTTTGCCGACTACGGCGCGCACATCATCCACGGTGCTGCCAACGCCATGTATTTGCCGAAGGTCATCGCCTACAACGCCAAGGACGAGACGGCGGCAAAGCGTTACGCCGAGATCGCCGACTTCATGGAGCTGGGCGGCAAGACGGTCGGGGAGAAGGTACAGCTTCTGATTGCCGCGCTGCGCGAGATGAACGGCAAGCTGAATATCCCCCACTGCATCCGCCGGTACGGCGCGGACAGCTCCCCCTGCGAGCAGGGCTTCGTGCCGGAGGAGGTCTTCCTTGCGCGCCTGCCGGAGATCGCGAAGAACGCCATTGCCGACGCCTGCACCGGCTCCAATCCCCGCCGGCCCAATCAGGAGGAGATGGAGCGGCTGCTCAAGTGCTGCTACTACGATCTCGAGGTGGATTTCTGATCATTAGGAGTGCCTGCATGAGATTGCCACACCCAGTGTGCGCACTGGGTTCGCAATGACATGGTGGGAGGTTTGTACGCAGCCGGTGGTTCCTGCACCGGCGGGGACATGTCCCCGGTCTACAGAAGAACAAAAGCATAAAAATTGCCACGGTCGCTGTGAGCTGACCGTGGCAATTTTTATGCTTTTTAGGGGATAGGGTCATAATGACCTTGGGTGATGGCGTAGCCGTGACCGGGGGCGGGCTGCCATTGGTAGCGGGTTTTGGCTTCCTGCGGGAACAGATGTGCCATGATGGCGGTGATGATGCCGCCGTGGGTGATGATGACGGTATCCTGCGCGGGAGGGTACAACTCGAAAAACGCCTCCAATGCGCGGGCTCGCATCTGTTTGCCGCTTTCGCCGCCGGGCGTTACCTTGCGCTCGTTATCGCCTGTGATCCAGTTCTGATACGCCGGGTCATCTTTTAGCTCCGCATAGCCGCGCAGTTCGAAGCTGCCGAAATCCATCTCCCGCAGGCGCGGCTCTTGACGGTGGGGGACGATTCCAAACAGAAGCTCCAGGGTTTGCTCCGTCCGCTGCATGCCGCTGGTGAGGAAGAGCGCGTTTTCGATGTCGTAATGCAGCTCCCGCAGTGCCGCGATGCCTGCTTCGGAGAGAGGGAGGTCGGTGCTGCCGCAGTAGAGATGCCTTTCGTTTGCCTCGGTCATGCCGTGGCGGATCAGATAGACAGTGCTCATTTCAGCCGCTGCTCCAATCCGCAGAAGATACGGCTGACCTGATTTGCCTCCGCGGAAAGATAGCGGCAAAGGTGTCCCGTCTCCTGCCGCCACGCACGATTGTCCGCGCCGAGGGGAACGACGCCGCAGAAAATGTCGCGGCAGATCAGGATGCTGTTTTCCCATTCTGTCCGATGTGCGGCAAAGTACTTGGCGGCGTCGATGTTTGCCTGCACGCACGCGTAGGTGAATTCCTCGATGGAACGGATGCAGCGCTTGCGGAAGTCGATCTCCGTGCCGTTGCAGGTAAAAATATCCTCAGAAGAAAGGTGAAAGGCGGCTTTTGCATAGGTCAGCTTTCCCTGATATGCGCCGCCGATAATAAATACCATGATTCCCTCCTATAACAGTGCGTAGACTGCGACGGCGGATAGCTCGCCGACGGTCAGGGCGTAGCCGGAGATATCGCCGTTCATGCCGCCTAAGGAGCGATAGCCGCGGCACAGGGCAAGTCCGTAGCCGACCAAGCAGCCGACGGAGGCAAAGCCGTATTTCCCGCAGAGCAGGAAGCTACCCGCAAGCGCGGCAAGCAGAAAAACGGACAGCAAGCAAATATGCGGCATCGGTCGTTTCAGCGCGGCGTATTGACTGGTGGACATGGGACGCAGGCTTGTCACTGCCAGCGCGGAGCAGCAGCGGCTCACCACGGGGAGGAACAGGAGAATCCAAAAATTCGCAGTGTCCGGCGCGGAGGCGAACAGCGCGAACTGGGACAGCAGCAGAAGAACACAGCCGATCACGGCGAAAGCGCCTACATGGGAGTCCTTCAAAATTTCCTGCCTGCGGGGCAGGTCGCGGCAGGACTTGACCGCGTCGGTCACATCTAAAAAGCCGTCCAAATGCAGAAAGCCCGTAACGACATAAGGATAAGCGGACAGCAGCAGCGCCCGAACAAGCGGCGGCAGGCAGAGCTTTCCGCAGAGCCATGCAAGACCCGCCCAAAGGAAGCCAAGCTCCAGCCCCACAAACGGCAGAAAGAGGAGCATCTTGCCTCGCGCTTTTTCATCCCAGAGCTTCCACGGGCAGGGGAGGGCGCAGAACATGGATTGGCACATGGCAAAGGCGTGCAGAAGTGTTTTCATTGCGGCAATTCCCCCTTGCGGAGCATGAAATTTCCGGCGGCAGCTTCGATTACGACATCGCAGACCGCTGCCAATTTTCGGTCAATATGGGCGAGGGCTTTGCGGAAGACCTCGGTGCTTCCGTCGTAGCGGGCGGCGTCGGCGTAGAGATAATCGCTGACGATCACGGCATGACGGACGGAGCGGGCAAAGACAACAAGCTCCTCTGCGCAGCGGGCGGCGGCGTCCTCGTCCATGTCACAGGAGGCGGGATTCGGGAACAAAGCGTTCATTAAGAGCGCCGTAGTGCTGTCGAGCAGAAAAGCGGCGTTTCGGTCTGCCGTTTGCAGGCAGGCAAGAAGCTCCCTGCCGCACTCGATTGTCTCGAAGCCCATGCCCTCCCGCTCTGCCAAATGGCGGCGGATGCGCCCGCGATCCTCGTCATCTGCGGGGATCATCGTGGCGACATAATAGCGCTTGCCACCGTTTGCGAGGCGGAGAGTAAGCTCCTGCGCGAACAGGGATTTTCCGCTTTTGGAGCCGCCGGAGAGCAGGATCGTCATATCGTCTCCTCCACAGTAAAGGCATCGCCCCGACGAATTTCGTTCAAATAACCGTCGTCAATGCCTGCCTGCTCGAAGGTTGCCATGCTGTTCAGGACGGCGCAGGCGGCGGAGAGAACTTCAAATGCCAAAGGGCAGCCGCTGCCCTCGCCGAGACGCATTCCCAAAAGCAGCATGGGCTGCAAATCCATTGCCTCCATCGCAAGTCGGTAGCCGATCTCAAAAGAGGCGTGGCTGGGGATCAGATAGCCGCGCACATTGGGGCACAGCCGCACGGCGCACAAGGCGGCGACGGCGGAGATCAACCCGTCAATGACGACCGGACGGCGGCTTGCGGCGGCGCCCAAAAACGCGCCGCACATGGCGGCAAGGTCAAAGCCGCCGACCTTGGAAAGAACATCTACTACATCGTCCCTGTTCGGGCGGTTGAGCGCGATTGCCTGCCGTATGACAGCCTTCTTTTTGCGGAAGCTCTCCTCCGTGATGCCGCCGCCCTTGCCCGTCACGGTGTCCGCGTCCGCATCCAATAACACGGACAGCACGGCGGAGGAGGTCGTCGTGTTGCCGATGCCCATCTCTCCGACACCCAAGACATCTGCCTGCGTGCTTTTTGCCAGCGCCGCGCCGGTGAGAATGGCGGCGACCGCCTGCTCCCGCGTCATGGCAGGGCTGCGGGCGATATTTTTTGTGCCGTAGGCGATTTTGCGGTTTAAAACGGCAGGCTCTCGAATCTCCGCGTTGACGCCGACATCGCAGACGGTGATGCCGCAGCCAAAGTGCTTGCACAGGACGGCAGCCCCTGTCTTGCCGCGGGTCAGGTTGACGGTCTGCTGCAAGGTCACGGATTGCGGCGCGCTGGACACCCCTTCTTCGACCACGCCGTTATCGGCGGCAAAGACCAAAAGGTGTTTCTTTCGAATTTCGTTATGCACCTTTCCCGTGATGCCCGCCAGTTGGACGGACAGCGCCTCCAGCCGCCCTAAGCTGCCCGGCGGTTTGGCAAGCGCCGCCTGCCGCTGTTCGGCTTGGGACATTGCCGCCTGATCTAAGGCAGTTACGGAAGCAAGCAATTCGTTTAAAATCATGGCGATTCCTCTTCTTCTAAAATACCGTTTTCCGCCAGCCAGAGGACGGACGGTTCGGCAGTCAGCAATTCCAAAGTGAAGGTTGCGTTCGGGCAGAGCCGTTCCGCGCTGCGGAGAAACTGTTTCATATCAAGCCGCCCGGCAAACAAGGCATCGTGCGCGTCGCGGCTGCCGTCATTGTTGTGGATATGAAAATGGGCAATATGGGGCGCGCAGCTTTCGAGCCACTGCAGGGCAGGCACGGAGGAATAGGCGCTGATATGCCCCACATCCAAGCAAAGACGCAGCTTGGGACTTTCCACTGTCCGAACGATAGCCGTCAGCAGTTCCGGCGTCTCCTCCAAGACGTTTTCCAAGCAGACGGTCATGCCGTCGGGAATTTCATGCACAAAGTCCCGCCAGAAGAGAATGGACTGCTCCGTAAACCAGCAGGGGAAATACAGGTGGGGGTTGAAGCCCGCGTGCAGGACGAGCGTGGAAATGCCGTAGCTCTGCGCGGCTTTGAGCGCCTGACGGTAGCGCAGCCTTGCCAGTTCCCGCGCCTTTGGGTCGATGGCGCAGGGAAACAGCTCGTTAAAAGGACCGTGCAGCACGCGGCAGGGCAGCTGTGCCATTTTTGCCCGCACGGCGGCGTCCGTCTCCAAAAAACGCTCGTCCAAATTGGAGGCGGTGCAGAATTCGGCGATCTCCAGTCCAAGCCCGTACTGCATCGCGGTCTGCACGGCGTCCTCGGCAATGGTGGAGATCAGAAACGCTTCTTTTTTCATACGCCCTCCTTTGATCCGCGCGGCAAAGGCGGATCGGATCGTCCTTTTATCATAGCGGATTTTTTGCGCAGCCGCAAGCCCTAATACGGGAAAGTTTCTGTGCGCTATGGGAAAGCTTGATGATCCCTGTACGGGCGGACGGAGGAGGTGGCTGTAGACCGGCGATGTGTTCCCGCCGTCCGCGTCAGTGGCAGACGGTACGTATGGTTTCGGCAAAATATGAATTGCACGGCGCAGATACGGGCAAACTATTCTTTAGATCATTTTACAAAGGAGCTTGTTATGCGCACATATTTTTGCGGACGGTATTTTCGCTGCCAGTCGGAGACGCAGACACTTGCGCTGATTCCGGCGATTCATCGGGCAGGGGGAGAGCAAGCCTGCTCAATCCAGCTGCTGACAGAGGAGGCATCGCAAAATGTGGTTTTTCCTGCCGCAGCGTTCCGAAAAAGGAAAGGCTGCATTGCAATCGGCGAAAATCAATTCGGAGAAAAGGGAATCTCTTTGCATCTGCATACGGACACGCTCACGGCGGAAGGCAATCTGCGTTTCGGCACGTTTACGCCGCTCCGATATGATATCATGGGGCCGTTTCGATATGTTCCGTTTATGGAGTGCAGACACAGTGTTTTCAGTATGCGCCACACGGTGAATGGCGAGCTGCAAATCAACGGAAAACGCTATACCTTCCGAGACGGAAGCGGCTATTGTGAGGGAGATCGCGGACGCTCGTTTCCGAAAGCGTATGCTTGGACGCAGTGCAGCTTGCCGGGCGGCGCGCTGATGCTCTCTGTAGCGGACATTCCCTTCGGCATATGCAATTTTACGGGCGTGATCGGCGCCATCCTATGGAAGGGAAAAGAATACCGCCTTGCCACTTACTTGGGGGCGCGGGCGGTGCGGATCGAAGACGGTACGATCATTGTGCGGCAGGGTGCGCAGCAATTGACCGTGCAGCAGCTCGGAAGCGCCGCCGCTCCGCTCCGCGCACCGCTCGGCGGAAAAATGCTGCGAACCATCCATGAGCATGCCGCCTGCCGGGTATACTATCACTTTCAAATCGGCGGAGCGACAGTTTTTGCATTGGAAGCGCCCAACGCGGCGTTGGAATTTGAGTACGGAAGAAACAGCGAAAGCTCTCGGTAAGTCGCGCCTCGCCCTACACCGGCTGATTTGTTCATTATGGTGTGTGTTCGCATATGGCTTACACACGGTTTCGGGGGATTGACGGATATGATACAATAGAGAAAACAGAAAGGCGGTGGGTTATGGCACGGAAAAGAAAAAAGACAGGACCAAACCTCACCAATGTGTTGATTGCGTTCCTCGCGGCAATACTGGTGATCGCCGTCGGAACGGCTGCGTATCTTCTGCGCGCGCCCGAACAGACCGCTTCCGACGAGCCGACCGCAGCGACGGCGGCGGAGAATGAATATGATGCCGATGCCTTCGTGATGCGTGATGGCTTCTTATGTTATGAGGCTGCGCCATATCAGATAGGAATTGATGTATCCACCCATCAGGGCTTAATCGACTGGCAGGCGGTTGCGGACGCGGGTGTGGAGTTTGCGATATTGCGCGTGGGCTATCGCGGCTCGACGGAGGGAAAGCTTTATGAGGACGAGCAATTCCGCGAGAATTTGGCAGGCGCGCGGGCGGCGGGCTTGCAGATTGGTGTGTACTTTTTCTCACAGGCGCTGACGCCGGAGGAGGCAGAGGAGGAAGCTGAACTGACCTGCCGACTGCTGGACGGAGAAGCGCTTGAGCTGCCTGTGTTTTACGACTGGGAGGAGGTTTCCGGCGGCTCCCGCGTGGAGAGTGCCGCCGCCGTACCGATGACGGACTGCGCGATTGCGTTTTGCGAGGCGGTCGAGCGGAAGGGCTATACGGCGGGGGTCTATTTTAATCAGAGCTACGGCTATGGGCATTTCGAGCTGGAGCGCTTGCAGGACTATACGCTTTGGTTGGCAGAATACGGCGACACGCCGAGCTTCCGCTATCACTTTGACTGTCTGCAATATACGGACAGCGGCACGGTTGACGGCATCGAAGGCGCGGTTGACTTGAATCTGCTGATTTTGCAATAGTACGCAGAAAGAGAAAGCCTCGGAAACGATCGAAAGAGGGTGCTTGCCATGAAAAAACAATCCCGATCCATCCGATTCCAAAATCCGTTCAAGGATTTGACAGGGTTCGAGTGGTGCCTATGGATCGCTTCCATGGGCATCGTTACGGCGGCGTATCTGCTCTCGCCGGACAGACAATATCTGACACTGATCGCGTCTTTGATCGGCGAAAGCTCCATTATCTTTACGGCGAAGGGGCACGTGCTGGGGCAGGGATTGACGGTTGTATTCGCCGTTCTCTATGCTGTCATTGCATGGCAGTTCCGGTATTTCGGCGAGATGCTGACATGGCTCTGCATGACCGCGCCGATGGCGGTTGCCGCAATCCTTGCGTGGCTGCGGCATCCCTTTGCGGATACTGCGGAGGTGGAGGTCGGCACGCTTTCCAAGCGGCAGGGCGTACTCCTGACCGTACTGACTGCTGCTGTGACCGTAGGATTTTATTTTATCCTGCAAGCGCTCGGCACGGCGAATCTGCTTGTCAGCACAATCTCCGTTGCAACGAGCTTCCTGACCGCCTGTTTGGTCTGCCTGCGCAGCCCGTATTATGCGCTGGGGTATGCCTGCAATGACGCGGTGATGATCGTTTTGTGGATTTTGGCGACGGTGGAGGAGCTTGCTTATTTGCCGATGATCGTCTGTTTCGTCATGTTCCTGCTGAATGACCTTTACGCGCTGCTGTGCTGGCTGCGGCGAAAAAAACGGCAGGCGGCGAGCATCGAATAAGCTGCGGCAATCTCCGGTGGTAGGGTTGTACGCACTTGGCAGTGCCTGCACGAGATTGCCACGGGCGCAGGCGCCCTCGCAATGACATAGTGGGGG
>JBJDYD010000137.1:19553-36072 GCA_051867015.1 Faecousia sp.
AGGGTTCCTGCATCGGCGGGGACATGTCCCCGCCCTACAGGGTGCGGCGTTTTTTTTGCAGGTGCCTGCACGAGATTGCCACGGGCGCAGGCGCCCTCGCAATGACATAGTGGGGGAGTTTGTACGCGGTCGAGGGTTCCTGCATCGGCGGGGACATGTCCCCGCCCTACAGGGTGCGGCGTTTTTTGCAGGTGCCTGCACGAGATTGCCGCGTCGCTGCGCTCCTCGCAATGACATAGTGGGGGACTTTCTCAGCATGAAAAAAGATGCGTAACGTGTTTTGTTACGCATCTTTCTATATTGACGGTTATGCGGGCTTGTAGCTGTCCTTCAGGCTGACGGAGCGGTTGAAGACGGGGTGCTCCGGGGTGGAGTCCTTGCTGTCGGGGCAGAAGTAGCCGAGACGCATGAACTGGAAGGCGGCAGGAGCCTTTGCGCCGACCAAGCCTGCTTCGACCTTGCAGCCGGTGAGGACTTCCAACGAATCGGGATTCAGGCATTCGAGGAAATCCTTGTCCGCGCCGTCGGGGTCGGGGTCGGTGAACAGGTTGGAATACAGGCGCACCTCGGCATCCTTGGCGGTGTGGGCATCGACCCAGTGGATGGTGGATTTGATCTTTCTGCCGTCCTTGGGGTCGCCGCCGCTGGACTCGGGGTCATACTCGCAGAGGACTTCCGTGACCTTACCGGTTTCGTCCTTGACAAAGCCCGTGCATTTGACGACATAGGCACCCTTGAGGCGCACTTCATTGCCCGGGAAAAGACGGAAGAACTTTCCGACCTTCTCCTCCATGAAATCCTCCGCCTCGATCCACAGGTCGCGGGAGAAGGTGATCTCGCGCGTACCCATTTCGGGGTGGTTCGGGTGGTTCTCCACCGTGAAGACCTCGCGCTTGCCCTCGGGATAGTTGGTTACGGTCAGGCGGATGGGGTGCAGGACTGCCATCACGCGGGCGGCAGTCTCATTCAGGTCCTCACGCAGGCAGTGCTCCAAAAATGCGTACTCGACGGTGGAGGCAGCCTTTGCCACGCCGATGCGCTCGCAGAAATTGCGGACGGACTTCGGCGTATAGCCGCGGCGGCGCAGACCGCAGAGGGTCGGCATACGCGGGTCGTCCCAGCCGGAGACGCGCCCCTCCTCCACCAACAGGCGGAGCTTACGCTTGGACATGACGGTATAGTTGATGCCCAAACGGGCAAACTCGATCTGGCGGGGCTTCGAGGGCAGGTCGCAGTGCTCGACAACCCAGTTGTAAAGCGGGCGGTGCGCCTCGAATTCCAGAGAGCAGAGGGAATGGGTGATATGCTCCATCGCGTCTTCAATGGGGTGGGCAAAGTCGTACATCGGGTAAATGCACCATTTGTCGCCTGTGGCGTGATGCGGCATATGGTTGATGCGGTAGATGGCGGGGTCGCGCATATTGAAGTTGCCCGAGGCAAGGTCGATCTTTGCGCGCAGGGTCATGGCGCCGTTGGGGAACTCGCCTGCCCGCATGCGGCGGAAGAGATCGAGAGATTCCTCAATCGGGCGGTCGCGGTAGGGGCTGCGGGCGGGGGTGGTGAGGTCGCCGCGGTATTCGCGCATCTGCTCCGGCGTCAGCTCGCAGACATAGGCGAGTCCCTTCTTAATGAGGTCCTCGGCGCATTCGTACATCTTGTCGAAATACTGCGAGGCGTAATAAAAGCGGTCGTCCCATGTGAAGCCGAGCCAGCGGATATCCTCTTGGATGGCGTCAACGTACTCGGTATCTTCCTTGGTGGGGTTGGTGTCGTCCATGCGGAGGTTGCAGATGCCGCCGAACTTCTCCGCCGTGCCGAAGTCGATACACAGCGCCTTGCAGTGCCCAATGTGCAGATAGCCGTTCGGCTCGGGCGGGAAACGGGTGTGTACCTGCATCCCTGCAAACTGTCCGCCCTCGGAGATATCCTCCTC
Source organism: Faecousia sp. (assembly GCA_051867015.1). GTDB lineage: Bacteria > Bacillota > Clostridia > Oscillospirales > Oscillospiraceae > JAZOXB01. The sequence continues at coordinate 21,487 of JBJDYD010000137.1, forward strand.
TACGAACGCTTCAATAAAATTTTTGATTTCCGGACGATTCAGCTCGTCTGCCATAATTTCCATCCTCTCAGGTAAAAAATTCTCCGCTCATTATATATCATAATTCCCAAATTCGCAATGGTATCTCCGTACATTTTGCTGAAAATTGCAGGGCGGCGGGCAAAAAAATGAAAACATTCTGTGAAAATAAGAAATTTTGGTTGTCAATCGGCGCGAATTATTATAGAATAGAGGCGGACAATTTTCATAAAAGGAGTGGTTTCCCATGAGCGAGCCGAAATATCGCCGCGTGCTGCTGAAGATCAGCGGGGAGGCACTGGCGGGCGATGCCCACAGAGGACTGGATTTTGATGTGATCGGCAGCGTATGCGATGTGGTTAAGCGCTGCGTCGAGAGCGGCGTGCAGATCGGCATTGTTGTCGGCGGCGGCAACTTCTGGCGCGGCATTAAGGACGGCGGCGACCGTATGGAGCGCACCCGCGCGGATCATATGGGGATGCTGGCGACGGTCATCAACTGCCTCGCCCTCGCAGATTCGCTGGAGCAGCGGGGCGTGGAGGTGCGCGTGCAGACCGCAATTGAGATGAGCCGCATTGCAGAGCCTTACATTCGCGGCAAGGCGATCCGTCATTTGGAGAAGGGACGTGTCGTGATCTTCGGCTGCGGCACGGGCAACCCGTTCTTCTCCACCGACACCGGCGCGGTGCTGCGCGCGGCGGAGATCAACGCGGACGCGATCCTGCTTGCCAAAAATGTGGACGGCGTCTATTCCGACGACCCTGTGAAAAATCCGGACGCGGTCAAATTTGACGAGATCACCTACGACGAGGTGCTCTCGCGCCACCTGATGGTGATGGACAGCACGGCGACATCCCTTTCCATGGACAACCATATCCCCATCATCCTGTTCGCGCTCAAGGATCCGGAAAACATCCTGCGCGTCGTGATGGGAGAAAAAATCGGAACAGTAGTTAAGGAGGAAAAATAACATGGCAGTAGACTTCAAGGAATTCAACCGAAAAATGGACAAGACCCTCGAGATTTTGCAGGAGGACTTCGGCGCTATCCGCGCAGGCAGAGCCAACGCAAGAGTACTCGACCGCATCACGGTGGAATACTACGGCGTGGATACCCCCATCGGACAGGTCGGTACGATCTCCTCGCCCGACGCCCGTACGCTGGTCATTCAGCCCTGGGACGGCAGCCTGCTCAAGAAGATCGAAAAGGCGATCCAGTCCTCCGACCTCGGCATTAACCCGCAGAACGACGGCAGAGTGATCCGTCTGGTCTTCCCGCAGCTCACCGAGGAGCGCCGCCGCGAGCTTGCCAAGCAGGTCAGAAAATACGGCGAGGACGCGAAGGTTGCCGTGCGCAACATCCGCCGCGACGCGATGGACTATATCAAGAAGCTGAAGAAGGACTCCGAGATCACCGAGGACGATCAGAAGAAGGCGGAGAAGGATCTGCAGGATCTGACCGACAAATATATCAAGAAGGTTGACGACGCCTGCGCGGTCAAGGAAAAGGAGCTTATGGAGCTGTAAGAAGCACTGCTTCTATGTGCTGTAGTGCGGGGACATGTCCCCGCCCTACAGAATATTCTTTGCAACACTTTGCAGCCGCCGGGAGGCGGCTGCTTTAGGGAGATGCCTATGCTCTTTCGGAAGAAACAAAAAAAGGTCGAGCTGTCCCGTCCGGTGCCGACGCACATTGCCATTGTCATGGACGGCAACGGGCGCTGGGCGAAACTACGCGGGCTGCCCCGTCAGGCGGGACACAAGGTCGGCGCGGAGGCATTCCGCACCATCGCGAACTACGCCAAATCCATCGGGCTGCAATATCTGACCGTCTATGCCTTCTCCACCGAGAATTGGAAACGCTCGGAGGAGGAGGTGGACGCCATCATGGACTTGCTGGAAAAGTATCTGCGTGAGGCAATTGCGGACATGGACAAAAACCGTGTGCGCTTCTGCTTCTTTGGCGATCTGACGCGGCTTTCCCCCGAATTGCAGGAGGAGGCGCGCATTGCGGCGGAGCGCTCGAAAAAATACGCGGGTGTGCAGGTCAACTTCTGCCTCAACTACGGTGGACGTGACGAGGTTGTCCGCGCGGCGCAGTCCTTTGCCCGCGACTGTGTGGAGGGCAGGCGCCGTCCCGAAGATCTGACGGAGGCCATGCTCTCCGACAGAATGTTCTCGGCGGGCGTACCCGATCCGGAGCTGGTCATTCGTCCGGGCGGAGAGCTGCGGACTTCCAATTTTCTGTTATGGCAGTCGGCGTATGCCGAATATTATTTTACGGATGTGCTCTGGCCCGACTTCACGCCGGAGGAGCTGGAAAAGGCGATTGCCTCCTTTAACGGGCGCAATCGCAGGTTCGGAGGTGCAAAATAATGCTGGTGAGAATTTTGGCGGCGGCAGTTGGTCTGCCCCTGCTTTTGGTGATCGTGCTGCTGCTTCCGCCCATCGGAACGGCGATTTTGTTTGCGCTGGCGTGTATGGTTGCGGCGTATGAGATGCTTTGGCGCACGGGCATTTTGAAGCACAAGCGCATTGTCGCCTACACCGCCTTGATGGCGGCGGCGGTGGTGATGTGGTCGTGGCTGCGCGCCTGCGCGATTGTGAGCGAGCAGACGCTGTGGCTTTCGATGCTGTTGGGGCTGTTTGTCTACGCCTGCCTGCTCTTTTGCGAGCTGCTGGCGGCGCATACGGAGCTGAAATTTACCGCGTTGTGCGTTGCGCTGTTCAGCGGCATTGTCTATCCCTTCCTGATCGGCGCGCTGGTGCGTCTGCGCGGGATGGAGAGCGGCAAATACTATATCCTTGTCGCGTTTATCATCTCGATGGTGGCTGACAGCGGCGCGTATTTTGTCGGAAGAGCCTGCGGAAAGCATAAGCTTGCGCCGGTGGTCAGCCCGAAAAAGACCGTGGAGGGCGCAATCGGCGGCGTGGTCGTGAATATTCTCGGTATGGTGCTTTATACCTTAATTTTGAACAAGTGCTTCGGCTTTACACAGGTCAACTATTTCTATGCCGCGATCTACGGGGTGGTCGGTGCGCTCGGCTCAATGCTCGGCGACCTGACCCTCTCCGTGGTCAAGCGGCAGGTCGGCATCAAGGACTACGGCAACCTGATCCCCGGGCACGGCGGTATTCTCGACCGCTTTGACAGCACGATGATCTGCGCGCCGATTGCGGAGATATTGATTCTCCTGCTCCCGTTTGCGGTGAAATAAGATGACGAAGTATCTTTCGATTCTCGGCTCGACCGGCTCCATCGGGCGGCAGACGCTGGAAGTGGTCGAGCAGATGGAGCAGATTCGCGTCGTCGCGCTGACGGCGGGAACGAATGTGGAACGTATGGCGGAGCAGTGCCGCAGATTTCATCCGGAGCTTGCCGTGATGGCGACGGAGGAGGCTGCAAGAAAGCTCGAAAACGAGCTGGGCGGCGAGAATATCCGCATCCTGCACGGGATGGACGGTTTGATTGCCGCCGCAGCATATGAAAAAGCCGACACCGTGGTGACGGCAGTCGTCGGTATGGTCGGCTTGCGTCCGACTTTGGCGGCAATTCAAAAGAAAAAGCGCATTGCCCTTGCCAACAAGGAGACGCTTGTCTGCGCCGGGGAATTGGTGATGCAGGCGGCGCGGGAGTACGGAGCGGAGATCATTCCCGTCGATTCCGAGCATTCCGCGATTTTTCAATGCCTGATGGGCTGCGGGGACCGGCACGAGGTGCGGCGGCTGCTGCTGACCTGCTCCGGCGGTCCGTTTTACGGAAAAACGCCGGAGGAGCTGCAAGGCGTGACCAAGGCGGACGCCCTGCGCCATCCGAATTGGAAGATGGGGCATAAAATCACCATCGACTGTGCTACACTAATGAATAAGGGCTTAGAGGTCATTGAGGCGATGCGCCTGTATGACCTGCCGCTGTCGCAGGTGGAGGTGTTGATCCACCGACAGAGCATTGTCCACTCCCTTGTGGAGTTCCGCGACGGGGCGGTGATGGCGCAGCTCGGCGTGCCGGATATGCGTGTGCCGATCCGTTTGGCGCTGACCTATCCCCGCCGGGCGGAGAATCCGGCGGCACCTTTGGATTTACTGACCTGCGGAGCGCTGACCTTTGCCCTACCGGACGAGACGGCGTTTCCCTGCCTGACCCTCGCAAAACAGGCGGCGGAGCTGGGCGGCAACGTCTGCGCGGCGATGAATGGGGCAAACGAGGTTGCCGTGGCGAAATATTTGAACGACGAGATCGGATTTTATGACATTCCGCGCCTCGTCCGTCAGGCAATGGAATCGGTGCCCTTTGTAAAGAAGCCCGATTTGAATGAAATTTTGGAAGCCGACCGCTTGGCGCGCGCCGCCGTGGAACGCTTCGCGTGAGGTGTTGTGCTTTGACCGTATTTTATATTCTTCTTGCCATCCTGCTGTTCGGCGTGCTGATCTTGGTGCACGAGTTCGGACATTTTATCACCGCAAAGCTGTCCGGTGTGCAGGTCAACGAATTTTCCCTTTTCATGGGTCCCGCCATCTGGAAAAAGCAGAAGGGTGAGACGCTTTACTCCCTGCGCTGCATCCCCATCGGCGGCTATTGCGCGATGGAGGGCGAGGACGGAGACAGCGACAATCCCCGCGCCTTCGGCAACGCGAAGGTCTGGAAGCGGCTGATCATTTTGGTCGCGGGTTCGGCGATGAATTTCCTCATCGGCTTTTTGATTACCGTGCTGGTCATTTCGCTCTCGGGCGATTACCTCAACACCACGCAGATCGCCCTGATCGAGGAGGGCAGACCCTTCGAGCAGATCTTGCAGGCGGGAGACGAATTCTATTCGATTGACGGCGAGCGCGTCTATGTCGGCAGCGATATTACGATGCTTTTGGACAGAGATGCTTCCGGTGTTCACGACCTTGTGGTCATAAGAGACGGAGAGAAGCTGCACCTTGACGATGTGCCCCTCAAGCGCGACTACGGTACGGAAGAACAGAAGTTTTACGGCTTCTCGATCGGCATCGAGGAGAAGAGCTTCGGCGGCGTGTTGTCCTACTCGTGGAATAATTGCAGAGACTTCGTGCGTATGGTGCGCATGGGGCTTTCCGACCTCTTTACGGGCAAGGCGGGGCTGAAGGATATGTCCGGTCCTGTGGGCATTGTCTCCGTTGTGACGGAGCAGAGCGTCCGGTCCGAGACGGTCGGCGATGGCGTGCTGTATGTGCTGTATATGTTCGGCTTTATCGCCATTAACCTTGCGGTTATGAATCTGCTGCCCATTCCCGCCCTCGACGGCGGACGCGTGGTGTGCCTGCTTGTGACGGCGGCTGCGGAGAAAATTCTGCGCCGCAAGCTCAACCCGAAGTATGAGGCGTATCTGAACGGCGCGTTTATGATTCTGCTTTTGGCGTTTATGGCGCTGATTACCTTTAAGGATATTTTTCAACTGTTTACTTGATTGAGGGAGAACCAATGACAAAACAGATCAATGCCGGCGGCGTGAAGGTGGGCGGCGGCGCACCCGTGTCCATCCAGTCTATGCTGAACACCGCCACGACGGATGTAGACGGCAGCCTTTCGCAGCTCCGCGCCTTAAGAACGGCGGGCTGCGAGATCGCGCGGCTTGCCGTGCCGGATATGGCTGCGGCGGAGGGCTTCCGAAAAATCGCGGTACAATCGCCGCTGCCCTTGGTTGCGGACATTCATTTTGACTACCGCCTTGCCATCGCGGCAGCGGAGGCGGGGGCGGCAAAGATTCGCATCAATCCCGGCAACATCGGGGGAGAGGAGCGCGTCAGGGCGGTTGTGGACTGCTGCAAAATGCATCATATCCCCATCCGCATCGGCGTCAACGGCGGAAGCCTCGACAAACGCCTGCTCGAAAAATACGGGCATCCGACCCCCGAGGCGCTGGTGGAGAGTGCGTTTGAACACATCGCTCTTCTGGAAAAATACGGCTTTGCCGACATCTGCGTGTCGATGAAGTCCAGCTCCGTGCCGCTGATGATGCAAGCCTACCGGCTGATGCATGAAAAATCGGACTATCCCCTCCATGTCGGCGTGACCGAGACGGGCACGGAGTACATGGGCACGATCAAATCCGCCATGGGCATCGGCGGGCTGCTGTGCATGGGAATCGGCGACACGATCCGCGTCTCGCTGACAGCCGACCCCGTGCGCGAGGTCGTCGCGGCAAAAGCGATCTTAAAGGCGGCGGGACTGCGCAAGGGCGGCGTGAATCTCATCTCCTGCCCGACCTGCGGCAGAACGAAGATCGACCTGATCGGACTGGCAAACCGTGTAGAGGAGGCGCTGGCGGACTGCGACAAGGAGCTGACCGTCGCGGTCATGGGCTGCGTCGTTAACGGTCCCGGCGAGGCACGGGAGGCGGACATCGGCATCGCGGGCGGCGACGGCTGCGGCGTGCTCTTCGTCAAGGGAGAGCTGCGGGAGAAGCTGCCCTATGACGAGCTGCTGCCGACCCTTTTGCGGTATATTGAGAAATTTTGAATGAAATCCTTTGTAGCATGGGGACATATCCGAGCCGACCGCGGAAACGGAAGACGGTACAGACGAACAAATTTGTACGCAGTCGGTAGTTCATGCACCGGCGCGCCGAGTCGTCGCGCCCTACGGCGAGGGTGCATTTTACCGTCGTAGGGCACGACCACTGGGCGTGCCGACCGCGCAAGCGGCAGACGGTAGGCATGAACGAGTTTGTACGCAATCGGTAGTTCCTGCACCGGCGGGGACATGTCCCCGCCCTACAGATACAGGGATTCTTAGGAGAGAAGCATGAACTCATTCCCGTTTTTGGAAATGTTTTTTGAATATCAACCCGACGAGCCGCTGCGTGCAGCACTTCTGCAAGCAGCGGTCAGTCATGCGGAGATTGATCAGGAGAGCAAGACGATTTCCCTGTCCGTCTCTTTTCCCGCCTACCTTCCGGCGAAGGACTTGCAGGAGGCGGAGCAGGCGCTGTGCGGGCTTTATGGGCTCAACCGCGTGACGATCAAGCCGCGCTATCCCGCCTCCGAGCTGCAAAGCCTGGACGGCACGGAGCTGTCCCGCGTGCTGATCGCAAGGTATTCTCCCGCTGTCGCCAGCCTTGCCGGCTGCACATGGGAGCTTGCCGAAGGGGAGAGTACACTACATTTGCGCGCCAACGGAAAGGATGCGCTGAAGCCGCACCTGCCCGCCGCAGAGCAATATATTTTTGAACGCTTCGGCGTGCGGACACAGATCCAGATTGCCGCGGGCAACGAGCTGGACGGTGAAGCCCTCTTTGCCGAGACAGAACGCCTGCGGCAGGAGGCGGCACGCGACCTGCCTGCCATTCCTGCTGCGACCTCCGGCGGAAAAAAGGCGGAGCAGCCGCAGTCCATGATCTACGGCAAGCCCTTCAAGGGCGCGGCACTGCCGATGCGGGAGATCACGCTGGATCGGCAGGGCGAGCGCGTCATTGTCGAGGGTAGAATTTTCGCCGTGGAGCACCGCGAGATCAACAAGCGCGCCGCGACCGTGATCGGCTTTGACATGACGGACTATACAAGCTCCGTCCGCATCAGCGACTTTATGAAGGGCGACACGGCAAAGCCCATCACGGACGCCATTCAAAAGCCGGGTATGTGGGTGCGCGTACAGGGCAAGGTGGACTATGACAACTATGCCAAGGAGCTGGTCATCCGTCCCTATGCCATTTCCCGCATGGACGCACCCAAGCGGGAGGATACCGCGCCGGAAAAACGCGTCGAGCTGCATTTGCATACGACCATGTCCATGATGGACGCGCTGACCAAGACCGGCGAAGCTGTTGCCACCGCTGCCCGCTGGGGGCACAAGGCAATTGCGATTACCGATCACGGCGTTGCTTCCTCCTTCCCTGATGCCCTCAAGGCGAGCAAGAACAAGGTCGCCGGGACGGATCAAAATATCAAGATCCTCTACGGGTGCGAAGGATATTATGTAAACGACGTAGATGACCGTATTGCGGTGCACGGCGAGAAGAACATGCCGCTGGACGGGGAGTTCGTCGCCTTTGACCTCGAAACGACGGGTCTTTCCGCAGAGAAGGAGGTCATTACGGAGATCGGCGCGGTCATTTTGCGCGACGGCGAGGTGGTTGACACCTTCCAGACCTTTGTCGATCCGAAGCGCCCGCTGGAGCAGAAAATCGTCGAACTGACGGGCATTACCGACGCCATGCTGCGAGGCGCGCCCGACATTTCCGAGGCGCTGCCCGATTTCCTGCGCTTCTGCGGTGACCGTCCGCTCGTGGCGCATAACGCGGATTTCGACGTCGGCTTCTTAACGGCGGCGTGTGAGCGGCTGGACATCCCATTTGACCCGACCTATATTGATACGCTGGTGCTGTCGCAAAATCTGATGCCCCACCTGTCCAAGCACAAGCTGAATATTGTGGCGGACGCGCTGAGTCTGCCGGACTTTAACCATCACCGCGCTTCGGACGACGCTTTGACCTGCGGCTACCTCTATCTGCGCTTTGCCAGGATGCTGCAAGAGCGCGGGCTGAGCGACATTCAGAGCATCAACGCGGACATGGTCACGCTGCGCGCCGGCGGCAAGATCACCGACCGCAGGGCAAAGCATATCATCGTGTTTGCCAAGAATCAGATGGGGCTGCGGAATCTCTATCATCTGATCTCCGACGCCCATCTCAAATACTTTAAGCGCAATCCGCGTATGCCGAAATCGCGGCTGATGGAGCTGCGCGAGGGGCTGATCATCGGCTCCGCCTGCGAGGCGGGAGAGCTGTTTCAGGCGGTACTGGCGCATAAGAGCCATGCGGAGCTGAAGCGCCTCGCCTCCTTCTATGACTTTTTGGAGATTCAGCCCTTAAGCAACAACCATTTTATGCTGGAAGAGGGCATCGTCGAGAACGAGGAGCAGCTGCGGGACTTCAACCGCACGATTGTGCAGCTCGGTGAGGAATTGGGCAAGCCGGTCTGCGCGACGGGTGACGTGCATTTTCTCAATCCGGAGGATGAGATTTACCGCCGTATTCTGCTGGCGACCAAGGGCTTTTCCGACTGCGACCGTGAAAATCCGCTCTATTTCCGCACGACGGACGAGATGCTGGAGGAGTTCTCCTATCTCGGCGCGGAAAAGGCGTTTGAGGTCGTCGTGACGAATCCGAACCGTATCGCGGATATGTGCGATACCATCCGTCCCGTGCCGCACAACCTCTTTGCGCCGAAAATCGAAAACTCCGTGGAGGATCTGAAATCGCTGGTCTACGGGAAAATGCACCGCCTGTATGGGGAGAATCCGCCGGAGATCGTCACAAAGCGCGTGGAGACGGAGCTGCACGATATCATCACCTGTCATTACGACGTCATTTATATGTCGGCGCAGAAGCTGGTGCAGAATTCCCTGGAGCACGGATACCTTGTCGGCTCCCGTGGTTCGGTCGGCTCGTCGCTGGTCGCCTATATGTCGGGCATTACCGAGGTCAACTCTCTGCCTGCGCATTACCGCTGCCCGAATTGCAAATACTGCTCCTTTGAGGTGCCCGAGGGCATCAACTGCGGTGCCGACCTGCCCGACGCGATCTGCCCGGAGTGCGGCACGCAGCTGGACAAGGACGGCTTCAACATCCCGTTTGAGACCTTCCTCGGCTTCGGCGGCGACAAGGTGCCGGACATTGACCTGAACTTCTCCGGCGAATATCAGTCCAAGGCGCACGCCTACTGCGTGGAGATGTTCGGCGCGAGCCACGTCTTCCGCGCGGGTACCATCGGCACGGTTGCGGACAAGACCGCCTTCGGCTATGTGAAAAAATACCTCGCGGAGCGAAACATAACCGTCAGCCGTGCGGAGGAGAACCGTTTGGCGATGGGCTGTGTGGATGTGCGCCGCACGACGGGGCAGCACCCGGGCGGTCTGGTCGTCATCCCGCAGGAGAATGAGATCTGGGACTTCTGCCCCGTGCAGCATCCTGCCGACGATATCCACACGGATATTATCACGACCCATTTTGAATATCACTCGATGGAGGAAAACCTTCTCAAGCTCGATATGCTCGGGCACGATGACCCGACGATGATCCGCATGATGGAGGACTTGACGGGTGTGGACGCGCAAAAGATCCCGCTGGATGACAAGGACACCATGTCGATCTTCGTCTCGAGCAAGGTGCTCGGCTATGAAAACGACCCGATCTTAGGCCCCACGGGCGCGGTTGCGATCCCGGAATTCGGCACGAGCTTCGTGCGCGGAATGCTCGTGGACACGAAGCCCGATCAGTTTGATACCTTGATCCGTCTTTCAGGCTTCTCCCACGGTACGGACGTGTGGCTCGGCAACGCCAAGGAACTGATCCTCAGCGGCACGGCGACGGTTGGGCAGGCGATCGGCTGCCGCGACGATATCATGCTCTATCTGATCAAATGCGGCATGCCCGAAAAGCGCGCCTTCAAGATCATGGAGGCGGTGCGTAAGGGCAGGGGACTGCCGGAGGGCGCGGAGCAGGAGATGATCGACCACGGCGTGCCCGACTGGTATATCGGCTCTTGCAAAAAGATCCAATACCTCTTCCCCAAGGCGCACGCCGCCGCCTATGTCATGATGGCGTTTCGCATTGCGTGGTTCAAGGTGCATCATCCGCTGGCGTTCTATGCGGCGTATTTCTACCGCCGCAGTCAGAAGGACGGCTTCGACGCGGTCATGATGACCCATGGTATGGAGACGGTTAAGACGCATATCAAGGCGATCTCCTCCAATCCCGACCGCACGGCGAAGGACGACGACCTGCTGACGACGCTCGAGGTCTGCTATGAATTCTACCTGCGCGGCTTCGAATTTGCGGCGATTGATCTATATGAGTCCCACGCAATCCGGTTTGTCATCAAGGACGGGAAGCTTTTGCCGCCCTTCGTTGCGGTCTCGGGACTCGGCGAGAGCGCGGCGTGGGATATTTGCAGCGGACGAGAGGGAAAGCAATTTGTCTCCATTGAGGAATTCTCCGCCGCCTGTCCGAAGGTATCCAAAACGCACATTGAAAAGCTCAAGGAGGCGGGCGCGTTCGGCAGCCTGCCGGATACCAGCCAGATCACGCTTTTCTGAGGTTTTCCACAAAAAAGAATGTACGTTTTCGTGCAGAATCACAAAGAATCAAGCAAAATGCGAAAAGCAATTGCTGTTTTTACGGATTTGCGCTATACTATAAGTTACCAAATCATAATTTAAGGAGTGTGTTCTCATGCAACAGCTTGAAAAACAGTTCCATATCCATTGCGTCGAGGGCGATGTCGGCCGTTACTGCATCCTGCCCGGCGACCCGGGGCGCTGCGAGTCGATTGCAAGCCTCTTTGATAACCCCGTGCATATCAGCCAAAACCGCGAGTACAATATCTATACCGGCACGCTGCTCGGCGAGAAGGTCAGCGTCTGCTCCACCGGCATCGGCGGCCCGTCCGCTTCCATTGCGATGGAGGAGCTGCACAACATCGGCGCGGATACCTTTATCCGTGTCGGCACCTGCGGCGGCATCAATTTGAATGTCCAGTCCGGCGATATCGTCGTCGCGACGGGCGCGATCCGCTTTGAGCATACCTCCATGGAATACGCGCCGATTGAGTATCCCGCTGTTGCCAACCTCGATGTGACAATCGCTCTGCGGCAGGCAGCGCTGGCGATGGGCAAGCAGACCCATGTCGGCGTCGTGCAGTGCAAGGACGCGTTCTATGGTCAGCACAGCCCCGCAAAGATGCCTGTCTCCTATGAACTGCTGCAAAAGTGGGAGGCGTGGAAGCGTCTCGGTGTTCTGGCAAGCGAGATGGAATCCGCCGCGCTGTTTGTCGTCGCGGATGCCCTCGGCTGCCGCTGCGGCTCTTGCTTCCATGTCATTTGGAATCAGGAGCGTGAGGCTGCGGGTTTGGATCAGAAGATGAGCGAGGATACCTCCGCCGCCGTCCGCGTCGGTGTCGAGGCGCTCAAGCTTTTGATCGCGCAGGATAAGGCTGCAAAATAAATCGGAACTTTTTTCGGCGCGGCTCGTCGAAGAAGGATGAAAGGAAGTGACAACAGATATGGGACGCTATTGGTGGACGGTTTGGATCAAGGTCGCCGTGCTGGCGGTCGTACTCCTGCTTGCTTACAATTTCGTCAGCGGTATCGTGAAGGACACCGTAGGACCGTATCTGCTGGAGGAGCCTCGGCAGGAACAGACCGACGAAGAAGAGGACATGGTGCAGAAGCTTGTCGGCAAGGTCGAAAACACCTTCGACGTGCAGATCGACTATGAGAATTTTATCTTTGATTTCGCGAACGAGTATGCGCAGAAGATGATGGAACAGTCCGACGAGGAGCATCATGCGATCTCTGAGCCGCTGTCATAGCAAAGACCCTGCCGGAACCCCTCCGGCAGGGCTTCTGCTTGTTCCCGGTGAATGGTGAACAGTGAATAGTGAATAGGTAAACTGGTAACGGTCGCTTCGCTCTTTGCTGTATTTCGCGTCCTTGTTCGCGGTCGATGCTGCCTACATGAGATTGCCACGTCGCTGCGCTCCTCGCAATGACATGAGGAGACAACCCTAATTTGTCATTGCGAGACCAGTGCGCACACTGGTCGTGGCAATCTCGGAATTGCACGCTCATTTGTTCGTGTATGGGATTTGGAGGGAAAATGGAACGGAAGAAACAGATTGCGGCGCTTGCGGAGGGTGAGGAGGAGCGGATGCTGCTGGTGCGCGTCTGCGACCGGCTGGAGCGGGCGCGGGAGCGGGAGATGCCGGCGGCGACGGCATTTTTAAGTCAGCGGGAGCAGGTGCTCGTCCGTCAGCTGCTGCCGCAGTGCGCGTTTTTCGGCGGCACGGAGGGCGCAGAGCGGGCGGTGGCGTTTTATTTGCCCGAGTATCTGACGCAGCAGGACTTCTTTGACGAGGAGGGTCCCATTGCCTGCCTGCGCGTTCACTTTTATGAGGCAAATTCGCTGTCGCATCGGGACATCCTCGGCGCGCTGATGGGCTTGGGGATTCGACGCGACGCGGTGGGGGATATCTGCCTGCACGAAAAGCACTGCGATATTTTCATCCTCTCGGAATTGACGCGCTATCTTTTGGACAATCTGACGAGTGCGGGCAGGCAGCATGTAACCTGTGAGCGGATCCCGCTTTCGCAGGCGGAGAAAACGCCGCAGAGGCTCCGTGAGGTGCGTGTAACGGTTTCGTCTTTGCGCTTGGACGCCGTGCTTGCCGCTGCGTTTCACTTAAGCCGCGGGGCTGCTGCGGAGGCGGTGAACGCGGGTAGAGCGGCGGTCAACAGCCTGACAAGCTGCAAGCCCGACCGCATGCTTGCCGAGGGGGACGAGATATCCCTGCGCGGCAGCGGGAAATTCCGCATTCTTACGCTTGGCGGCGAGACGAAAAAGGGTAGACTCGCACTGACGGTTGGGATTTTTATATAATGTCAACCTCTGTAGACAGGGGACATGTCCCCGCCCTACTGAGGAATTGTTGAAAAAAGATGGTTAGAAGCGCAAAAATGGTTGACAAAAACCCTTGTTTTTGCTAAAATAACGGCGATAATGCGAACGATGCGTTGAGGAAGCCAATTCGTGCCGAGGGCGGCAGCGAGCGGGGGACGGTGCAAGCCCCGCAGTCCCGACACACGAACAGCCACTTCCGAGCAGCCCGCGACGAACGGGACGGCTCATCCCCGTTACCGGATGACTAAGATGCCGTTTCACGCGGCAATTAGGGTGGTACCGCGATTCACCTCGCCCCTATCTTCGGGGCGGGGTATATTCTTTCTTACGGAGGTTTTTCCCATGGCGACGAAAAAATACGGCGTAAACGAGCTGCGCGAGATGTTCCTCTCCTTCTTTGAGAGCAAGGGACACCTGCGCCTGCCCAGCTTTTCTCTCATTCCGCAGAACGACCGCTCCCTTCTGCTCATCAACTCCGGCATGGCACCGATGAAGCCCTATTTCAAGGGTGAGGTGGAGCCGCCCCGCCGCCGCGTCTGCACCTGCCAAAAGTGCATCCGCACGGGCGATATCGACAACATCGGGCACACCGCCCGCCACGGCACCTATTTTGAGATGCTCGGCAACTTCTCCTTCGGCGACTATTTCAAGCACGAGGCGATCGCTTGGTGCTGGGAATTTTTGACCGAGGTCTGCGGACTGGAGAAGGATCGTCTCTATCCCTCCATCTACGAGAACGATGACGAGGCATTTGAGATCTGGAACAAGAAGATCGGCATCCCCGCCGAGCGCATTTTCCGCTTCGGTAAGGAGGACAACTTCTGGGAGCATGGCTCCGGCCCGTGCGGCCCCTGCTCCGAGGTCTACTATGACCGCGGCGAAAAGTACGGCTGCGGCAAGCCCGGCTGTACCGTCGGCTGCGACTGCGACCGCTATATGGAGATTTGGAACAACGTCTTCTCCCAGTTTGACAACGACGGACAGGGCAACTATACCGATCTCGTCCAGAAGAATATCGACACGGGCATGGGCTTGGAGCGTCTGGCAGTCGCCTGTCAGGATGTCGATTCTCTGTTTGATGTCGATACCGTGATGAACATTACCAACAAGGTGACGGAGCTGACCGGCGCAAGCTACGGCATGAGCCA
>JBJDYD010000138.1:0-4629 GCA_051867015.1 Faecousia sp.
GCTTTATTTTTTACAGCTTTTGCTCTATCCTACCCACACTTTCTAGGGAAGAGCCAAAAAAGTTTGGAGGAGAGATAGAAAGAATGGCGACTTGTGTTACTTGTAGAAAAGAAATCACACTATCGGAAAGCACAAATACGCCCATTGGGAAAATGTGCCAAAGCTGTTATGATGCATACACTGCAGAACAGAAAAAGAAAAAGCGGGAGATCAACGATGGCACACGCTGCGAAAGCTGTGAACAGCCGATCGGCGCTGTTTCGGTGCGCACGGGGGAGAAAAAGAAAAGAATATGCTGCGCCTGTTATGTAAAAAACGCTCCGGAGAAGCCAACGGAAAAAAGCACCATTCCAAAGACACCGGAAAACATCCAACGGCTGCAAAAACTGCTGGCAGTGGGGAGAATCACCCGGGAAGAATTTGACCAAGCTATATAACCAATTGAGGGAACAAAGATGGATCTGGAAATACTGGACTATACGCTGCACATCACTAAGATGCGCGATGCGTATAACACAATCAGAAAAACTTATCAAGCTGCCGCAGATCAGGCGGAGAAGCAGTTTCGCCAAATATATCAAGAGGAAAACCAAAGCTTAGAGGATGTTGTCAAAAACGCCCAAGCGCAATTTGTACGGTGTATTGCGCCTGTTTTGGATATGAGTATTGACCAGTTGATCAGTCTGCACGTTCAGACGATTGATCGAAAACGCTTTTTAGACCAATATGGCTCATATATTGATGAGTTCAGCGAACCCTTCGAAGAGATTCAGGACAAGTACATGGAAATCGTTTGCACAGAGGAGGAG
This sequence comes from Faecousia sp., assembly GCA_051867015.1. Lineage (GTDB taxonomy): Bacteria > Bacillota > Clostridia > Oscillospirales > Oscillospiraceae > JAZOXB01. The sequence continues at coordinate 810 of JBJDYD010000138.1, forward strand.
CTGGACGAATATCGCCGCCAAAGACGGTTGAATCGCGGACGCGTCGTGGGCGGCGGTTTTGGGCTGAGCGGTGCGGTGCAAGGTATGGCGACAGCAGGGGCACTCAATCTCGCAGCAGGTGCAGCGCACGCTGTATTCAACGGTATCGCCAAGATCGGCTCCAGCATAAAAGCGTCAAATAAAATGCGCCGCATCTTCAAGGATGATGAGACGCTGGATACGCTGGCTTGCGGCGTATGGAGGTCCGCGTTTTTATGCCATAGGGCACTGATACACTGTGTTGATGCGCACATGCATATGGGATTAGACGCTTCTGTTTCAGAGGACGCGCAGGAAGAAGCTGCGGCAATTCTGGAAAACGCATACCATCGGATCAAAGATGAGGAGGAACAGCAGGAAGCGTTTATCAAATCGCTCAATCGCAATCCGTACGCCCCCAAGTGGTACCGGTATGCTTTAGAAGTGTTTTTTGATGAGGATGGCTCGATTGAGGCAGCGGCAGATTATTTTGGCATGAATCGGAACGGAGAGATTCGTGCATATAAGCAGACGCTTTTGAACGCTGCCGGAGAAGACCTGACCTATCAGGATGAAGCCGGTGCGCTGCAGGCGAAAGAGGAACTGGAAAAATACTGCAAGCTGTTTCATTATGAGGGAACCCTTGAGAAAATGCGGAAGATCCAAGAAGATCTGATCCGGTTCGATCTTGAAGCACGCAGTGTTGACGGCATTGTTTTTGACGCACGGGAGGAAGCTTCGGCAGCGCGGGAAGAGCTTGCGCAGATCCAGACGATCATGCAGGAAACGGATGAATGGGATATCGCTTCTTTGGCATTGGCACAGGATAAGCTCAAGGAGTTTCGGACGCCCATTGCGGTTAAATACCAACAGCGCGCGGATGATCTGTATTGCGTCGTAGACCTATGGCTGCGAACCGTAGACGGCATGGAGTTCCCTGATCGGATGGAGAGCGCCGCGGCGCGCAGGGAATTTCAAAAGATACAAAAAGCCATGCGGGAGGTGGATCGAGAAAACATCCATGCGCTGCGTTGCGTACAATGCGAGATCAATGCCTGTGTTACGCCGATTGCCGAAAAATACAAAAAAGAGATCGAAACCGTATGTGCCGAAGCGGAGCAGACACTTCGAGTTGTGGACTTGAAAATTGACGGTCAGACGCTCCAAACGGACAGCGCGGAGGCGGCGCAGCCCATACGGGAAGATGTCAATAAGGCATACGCTTTGATAAAGGATCTGGAAGAGTCGGAAGAGGCTGTGCAGGCGGCGGTAAAAACACTCTCTGAGATGGGACTGTGCAGTGAGGTGCTTCAGCCATATCTTCAGTACCTGAGCTTCCGATTGAGTGTCATAGATAAGGAAAAACGCACCGTATTCGGTATGGTGTATGCGACGCGGGAGGATGCCGCTAAAGCAGAAGCGTATTTTGAATTTCTGCAAGAGGAAATACAGAAGACGAATCAGCGCAGTGCAACGGAATGGAACATATTACAACAGCAAGTCAATACGGCGAACCTGTCCGATCAGGCAAAAAAAGAGTTGAGTCAATTGCTTTACCGCGGGAAGCACCATAAAATGCTTGCATTTAAGAAAACGGTGAAAGATGTGCTGGGGATGGTCGTTGGGATCCTCATCATTTATTTCTTGTTCAAATGGATATTTTAAAAAAAGAAAGGACTTATATTATGAAAAACAAGAAGGTATTTTGGATTCATCTCCTGATTGTAGTTGCGTTGGTTTTTTCCATGCTGACGCTTTCGGCTTGCAACGCCTGCATCAGTTGCGGCAATAGCTGCGGAAATTGCACCGGGGATCTTGCGGGCTGCGTTTGCGGTGGCTGCGGGAGCTGTACGCAGAACACCTGCATGGGCTGCGCAGAGGGCTGCGATGCGGCAAAAAGATAAGCAAGTATGTATCCTACGATTCAGATAGCGTCGCTCCGCTTTTCTACCTACAGCTTAATGACGCTGGTTGGGGCGTGCTGCGCGCTGTTCTTTCTCTATTTCCGAAATCAGCGATATCAGATCCCGTGGAAGTCTTATTTTATTGTTCTGCTGCTTGCGCTTATCGGTGTGGTCGTGGGGAGCAGGGCGGTTTATCTGCTCTCAGTCCTTCCGGAACTGATGAAAAACTTCTCATGGCGGCAGCTTTGGCTGAACGTTGTGGAGGGTGGATTCGTTTTTTACGGCGGCTTATTCGGCGCGCTTGGAGCGAATTATCTGTATCTGCGCAAAACGCGGCAGGATATACACAGGTATTATAACCTGTTTTTGCCTGCCTATGTACTGTTTCATGCGTTTGGAAGGATCGGCTGCTTCCTTGCGGGTTGCTGCTACGGCATCGCGTGGAAATACGGTGTGCATTTTTGCACTGACCCGGAGGTCGCGAGATTACCGGTGCAGCTGATTGAAGCGGTGCTGGAATTCTTGATTTTCGGTATTTTATTAGTGATCTCAAAAAAACGGGGCACGCAGTGCAAGCTGCTGCCAATCTATCTATGGCTGTATGCTCCGTGCCGCTTTATCCTCGAATTCTTTCGCGGTGATGAGATCCGAGGCTTTTTCGGACCGCTTTCTACCTCACAATGGATATCCTTGCTGATCATTGGTGTATTGATCCTGCGCAGCACATTGCCGAAGTACCGGCGACAAAAAACGGTGTCGTTTGAAATGACTCAAGGTGAAAATAGAAATATGCCTGAAAGAAAGAAGGAAGAGAACAATGAAAATTGACAAGCAATTTATTCTGCGTAATCTGATTACCATTCTTTGCGTGCTTTGCATCGTGGCGCTGTTCTTTGCGTTTATTACCACCTCTGTCAAGATCGAGAGCAGCTTTGTCGGCTCAAATACGCAGTCTACAAGCATCAGCGGGTGGCAGGCGGTGAACGGGTTTCCTTTGGGCTGGCTGCTGGTGATCGGGCCGGTGCTGCTGGTTGCGATGAACTATATCCGCAAGATCGAAAAATACAAGGGGCTTTTGGCAATTCTTGTTCCGATCCTTTGCATTGCGGTGCTTTTCTTCACGCTGGCAGACGCCAAATCGACGGCGGAGCTGGGAAACAAAGCAATGGAAAATATCAACGGCATTGCCAATTCCGCTATGGCGGATATGGACGATTATGACGACGAGTACGGCGATGAAGACGGAGGCAATTATTCCGCAGGTCAGATCAGCTCGGAGGTAAGCGCTTCGGCAGCTGTGGGCTTTTACCTTTTGCTGATCGCGAATTTCGGCATTATCGTCAGCGGCGCGGTGACCTTCTTCGGGCTGCGGCTGAATGATCTCTCCTCTGTGAAGGAGAGCGGACGCGCTATTTTAAGCTCTGCCCGTGAGGCGGCTGCGGGGCTGAAGACGGAGGGCGGCGAGGCGATATCTGCGGGTCAGAGTGCGCCTGCTGCAAGAGCGAGAACGGGCGGAAAATATAAAGCGGAGGACGCATTGCAGCTGATCGAGCGTATGGCAAAGATGCGGAACGACGGAATTCTGACGGAAGAGGAATTTCAGGAGAAGAAACAGGACCTTCTGAAGGGGATTTAATATGAAGTACTTAAAACGAATCATTCCACTGCTGCTTATTCTCACGCTTCTGTGCGCATGCAGCGGGCAGGAAAAACAGCAGGAGAACGAGCTTGCGGAGAGCTACCGCAGTGCGGCGCAGGGCTTTTTAGACAAGGGGGACACGGCTTCCGCGTGCAAGGCGCTTGAAGAGGGCATTGTGCGCACGGGCGATGAGGGACTGAAGCAGATGCTCGCCGCGCTTTCCGCCGAGCCGGAGCAGACGAGCGTGCCGACGACCGAA
>JBJDYD010000138.1:4729-7110 GCA_051867015.1 Faecousia sp.
CGACCGAGTCTACGACGGAGGCGACGACAGAAGCCGCCACTGCGGCAACCGAGTCTCCGGATGCGATAGATAGCGGAAAGAACATCACATGGGAGCTAAGCTCTGAGGATTGGTATCGAATCAATATTTTCCTCAGTAATTTTTCCGAACAGGGTTTTGATACTTACACTTCCTACGATGCCTATGCGATGGTGCACTTTGCCTATCTGCACAATGCCATCAACAAGCCGGACAATGTGCACTATGACTCGTCCAGCTACAGCTTTACCATCAGCGGCGACACGGTGGATCAGACCCTCTATCGATTCTTCGGCAAGACGGCGGAGCACGCGAATCTGTCCAAAACTTATTCGGGCGGTTTTACCGAGACGATCGAGTATCATGACGGCGCTTATTACTTCCCGGCGGCGAGCGGCGAGTTCTACGGCTATATCAGCGTTGCGACTTCGGTATACCGCAACGGCGACGGCACGTATCTCGTGGGCTTTGATGTCTATGCGTTGGACATGGACACCTATTTTAATTACGGAATCTCTTCGGACTACTACTATCTCACAGCGTCAACGGTGTCTTCCCACAGTGAGTTGAGCTATTGTTATTCCGGAGTCGCATTTGTTTCCGATTATGACGGCGGCAGCTATACTTCTTATCAGCTCATCAGCTATGAGATATTTCAATGACTAAAAAACAGCACCCCACCGAATGCTTTTCGGCGGGGTGCGTTTTTAATCAAATTCTTTCAGCTTGACTGCGCTTTCTGCGTCCAAACGGTAGATCGCCTCGGTGTCTGCATCGAGGAGGGACTCCTTGGGATCCTCTGCGGTGTAGAACACGCAGGTGCCGCAGGAGGAGGAGATCTTCCTTGGAACAGGTGCCATGCGTGCGGTCAAGCCGGCAGAGGTGAGCGCCCGGTGGGATTTCAGCGCGGCAAGGTGGGTGTGAAAGGTGGCGAGATATTCCGTCATGCCTTTGTCAGCGTCAGGGAGAACTCGTCGTCCTCCAGCGGTTTAACCGTGACGGTATAGCCGGAGTGGTTGGCAAAGCGCGTGACATTCTGCACGGCGGGATTGTTATCCACCAGCACCTCCAGCGTTGCGGGGTGATTTTTTTCAATCGCGCGCTGCACCTGAATGACGGGCAGCGGGCAGGCAAGACCTCTTGCGTCAATCATGGTCAGGACTGCTCCTTTCTCAGATGGGTCACGGAGACGATCAGCAGGAACACGAGGCAGACGATCGTTGCGACGGGGCCGTTTACGCCGGTGCCGTCCGCAGAGGAGGCGGTCTTCAGCGTATGCGCCGCAGCAGCGCCTGCGAGCATACCGAGGACGGTGATGGCGCTGTCGCTGTTGCCCTCGCCCGCGAGGATGAGCTGACGCAGCGGGCAGCCGCCGAGCAGTGCGCAGCCCCAGCCGACGACGGTCATGCCGAGCAGGTTCCACAGCCATTCGGTGTGGGCGATGGGCTGACCCTCAAAGCCGAACTTGATGTAGGTGGAGACGGGGACGCCCTCGATCAGGGCGCGCAGCAGGTTGCCGCCGAGGACGGCGAGAATGATGCAGCCGAAGGCAGCCAGCAGACCGAATTCCTTGAACATGACCGCGTCACGGATGCCGCCGACCATGCAAAGACGGCTTCTCTGTGCAATCGCGCCGACGATCAGACCGATGCCGAGGGCGATGTACCACGGGGCGTGCATGGAGCCCGGGCCGCTTTCGGAGGAGGCGAAGAAGGACACGCCGATGAAGGTGAGGATAAAGCCGAAGGTGAGCATGACGGGGAAGGTGAAGCCCTCAACCTTGCTCTGCTTATAGGCTCTGCCGAGGGAGAAGCCCTTTTTCAGGAAGACGATACCCAGCAGGATGCCGAGGATGAAGCCGACCAGACCGATGACGGCGTTCAGATCGCCGCCGCCGATACGGATGACCATGCGCAGCGGGCAGCCGAGGAAGACCAGCGCGCCGACCATGACGGCAGCGCCGAGGGTGAAGCGGAGCACGGGGGAGCTGCCGCCCTTCGGCTTAAATTCCTTGCCGACAAGCGCCATGAGCATTGCGCCGACGACGATGCCGACGATTTCGGGACGGAAATACTGCACGACACCGGCTTGGTGCAGCTTCGTTGCGCCTGCGATGTCGCGCAGGAAGCAGGCAATACAGAAGCCCATGTTCTTGGGATTGCCGAGGGCGGTCAGCACCACCGCGGCGGCGCCTACGACAAGTCCGCAGAGCATGACGAGCCAGTGACGCTTGAAGAAGTTCTCTTTTTTCATTGCATTCTCTCCTTACTTTTTTGAACGCATTCTACCATGCGTTCATCTTTTTTAAGTATAACGAAAACAAGGCGGTTTGTCAATACAAAATAACGGCGTCGGAGGGTGAG
>JBJDYD010000139.1:0-7046 GCA_051867015.1 Faecousia sp.
GTTTTTCACTTGGTTTTTGAAAAAGGGAGATTGCCAATATTTACTTGACACATACCCGCCGAGGTGATTTTTAATGTATATAGTAGACAATCCCGAGAAAATCTGTTAAAATAATTTGAATTTAAAGAAGCGGAGAATACCATGCTGGATAAGCTGAAACTTGTGGAAGAAAAATATATCGAGCTGTGCGCCCGTGCGGAGCAGCCCGATTTTTACGCCGACCCGAAGCGCGCCGCCGCCTATCTCAAGGAGCAAAAGGAGATGGAGCCGGTTGTCACGGCGTACCGCGCCTATCTCCGGGCGAAGCAGGATATGCAGGACGCCTTGGAGCTGATGAGCGGCCAGGCGGATGCGGAGTTGAAGGAGCTTTGTCAGGAGGAATACGCGGACGCGAAAAAGCGCGCAGAGGCGCTGGAAAAGGAATTAAAGCTCCTGCTTTTACCCCGCGACCCGAACGATGACAAGAGCGTCATCATGGAAATTCGCGGCGGTGTCGGCGGCGAGGAGAGCGCCCTGTTTGCCCACAGCCTCTTTCGGATGTACAACCTCTACGCCGCCTCGAAGGGCTGGTCGGTAGAGCTGCTCAACTACAACGAGACGGAGCTTGGCGGCGTGAAGGAAGCGGATTTTGAAATTCGCGGCGCGGGCGCATACTCGCGGCTGAAATTTGAGTCCGGCGTGCATCGCGTGCAGCGCGTGCCTGAGACAGAGTCCGGCGGGCGCGTCCACACCTCCACCGCGACGGTCGCCGTCCTGCCCGAGATGGAGGAGGCGGATGTGGATATCCGTCCTGAGGATATTGAAATGCAGGTCTACCGTTCCTCCGGCGCGGGCGGGCAGCACATCAACAAGACCTCCTCCGCCGTGCGCCTGATCCACAAGCCGACAGGCATTGTCGTTGCCTGTCAGGAGGAGCGCAGCCAGTTTCAAAATCGCGAAAAGTGCATGATGATGCTCTCCTCCAAGCTCTATCAGATGGAGCAGGAGCGCATCGAGTCGGAATACTCGGGGCAGCGCCGCAGCCAGGTGGGCAGCGGTATGCGCAACGAGAAGATCCGCACCTATAATTTCCCGCAGAGCCGCGTCACCGATCACCGCATCGGTCTGACGCTTTATAAAATTGACTCCGTCATGAACGGCGACCTCGACGAGATCATCGGCGCGCTGATCGCCGCGGATCAGGCGGAAAAACTCCGTGAAAGCGGTGAGACACTATGAACACCCTGCAATTAAGCGCCGAAAAAGAGGAAGATATCGCCCTTGCGGCAAAGCTGCTCCGCGAGGGAAAGCTCGTCGCGATTCCGACCGAGACAGTCTACGGGCTCGGCGCAAACGGTTTAGACGAAGAAGCCGTCGCGCGCATTTTTGAGGCAAAGGGCAGACCGCAGGACAATCCATTGATTTTGCACATCTCCGAGCCGAAGGAGCTTTCAAGTATCTGCCATGACATCCCGCAGACTGCGTGGCTGCTGGCGGAGCATTTTTGGCCCGGACCCTTGACGATGGTGCTGCCCGTGCGTGATCTCGTGCCGAAGCGCACCACCGCAGGCTTGGATACCGTCGCCGTGCGCTGCCCAAAAACCGAGGCGACGCGGCGTTTGATCGCCCTCGCCGGTGTGCCGATCGCGGCACCGTCGGCGAACCGTTCCGGTAAGCCCTCAACCACCACCGCAGCCCATGTCCTGCACGATATGGACGGACGCATTGAGGCGATCTTGGACGGCGGTGCCTGCGAGGTCGGCGTGGAATCGACGATCATTGACCTCACGGGAGAACGTCCCAGACTGCTGCGCCCCGGCGGCATCACACCGGAGCAGTTGACCGCCCTCTTGGGCGAGATCGACATCGACCGCGCCGTCTTAGGGCAGATCTCCAATGACGCAGTTGTCCGCGCCCCGGGCATGAAATACAAGCATTACGCCCCCTCCGCCGAGGTCTATATCATTCAGGGCAGCAGCGAGGCGGCGGCGCGCTACATTCGCAAGCGTTTTCAATCCGGTGACGCCGTGCTTTGCTTCAAGGAGGAATTGCCGCTCTACGAGGGCTGCAACCCGACCGCCTACGGCAGCCGCGACGATGTGTTGAGTCTCTCTGCGGGACTCTTTGCCGCGCTGCGGGATTTGGACACACCGGAGATCAAGACGATCTATGCCCGCTGCCCCGAGGGAGGCGGCGTTGCCTATGCAGTAGGCAACCGTCTGAAAAAGGCAGCGGCGTTCCGCACGGTGAATGCGGAGGAAGAACCGTGAAGATTCTCGGTATTACGGGCGGCACGGGCAGCGGAAAGACCACCCTTTTGCGGGAAGCCGAGGCTATGGGTGCCCTGTGCATCGACTGCGACGCGCTGTATCACCACTTGTTGGAAACCGACCGTGGTCTGCTTGCGGACATTGAAGCGCGTTTTCCGGGCGTGGTGGAGGAGGGTGTTTTGCAGCGAAAGGTCTTGGGCAACCGGGTTTTCTCGGACGAAGCCGCCCTGCGCGCCCTCAATGAGATCACGCACAAGGTCGTCTGCCGCGAGGTGCTACGCCTGCTTGATGCGTCCGACGCGCCCTATGCGGTCATTGACGCCATTGCGCTTTTTGAAAGCGGGCTGGCAGAGCTTTGCGACACCACCGTCGCCGTGACCGCCCCGAGAGAGAGACGCATCGCACGTCTGATGCAGCGCGACGGCATCCCCCGCGATTACGCCGAGCGCCGCCTCAGCGCCCAGAAGTCGGATGCCGAATTCGCCGCCTTGGCACAGCATACGCTGCAAAACGACGGCGCACCCGAGGCGTTTTCCGAAAAATGTAAGCAATTTCTGAAAGGAGTTTTTGATATCATGGAAGAAAAGAAATATGAAGCTCTGCGCAATGAGCTGCTCTCCGCGCCGAAGAACGGTTATGACCGCATCTCTGACGCCGACCTTGCCGCGATGGAGCCGTACTGCAAGGAGTATATCGACTTTATCAGCACCTGCAAGATCGAGCGCGAGGCAGTCGATTGGACGATTGCGGAGGCGGAGAAGCAAGGCTTCAAGCCCCTTGTTCCGGGCATGGAGCTGAAGCCCGGCGACCGCGTCTACGGCAACGGCCACGGCAAGTGCGTGATCTTTGCCGTCATCGGCACGGAGCCGCTGGATCAAGGCACGCACATCTGCGCCGCGCACATCGACTCGCCGCGCCTTGACCTCAAGCCGAATCCCCTGTACGAGGACAGCGAGATGGCGTTCTTCAAGACGCATTATTACGGCGGAATCAAAAAATACCAGTGGACGACCACTCCCCTTGCTCTCCACGGCGTCGTGGCGAAGAAGGACGGCACAGTCGTCAAGGTCACGGTCGGAGAGGACACGGATGACCCCATCTTCTGCGTGACCGATCTGCTCGTCCATCTCGCGGGCGATCAGATGAAAAAGACATTGGCAGAGGGTGTGACGGGCGAAAACCTGCGGGTCTTACTCGGCAGCCGTCCCCTGAAGGATGACGAGGGCGGTGACCGCGTGAAGTTCGCCGTTCTGTGCCTGCTGCATGAGAAGTACGGCATCACGGAGGAAGACTTCCTCTCCGCCGAGCTGACGATGGTGCCGGCAGGCAGAGCGAGAGAGGTCGGCTTTGACCGCAGCCTGATTGCCGCCTACGGGCATGACGACCGCGTCTGCGCCTTTGCCGCGTTCAAGCCGCTGCTCACCCTCGGCACGCCGAAGAAGACCGCCGTCTGCGTCCTTGCAGACAAGGAGGAGATCGGCTCCGTCGGCATCAGCGGTATGCAGAGCGAGTATTTTGAGATGTTTATGGGCGACCTCTGCGACGCAATGGGCGCAAGCCTGCGGCGCTGCTTTGAAAATTCCTTCTGCCTCTCGGCGGATGTCAGCAACGCGTTTGACCCGCTCTACGCAGAGACCTGCGACAAGAGCAACAATACCCGCCTGAACTACGGCACAGGCATTTTCAAATACACCGGCGCGCGTGGTAAATCCGGCTCCTCCGACGCGGCAGCCGAGGTCATGGCTTATGTCCGCCGCCTGTTTGCCGAGAACGACGTCATTTGGCAGACCGGCGAATTGGGCAAGGTCGATCAGGGCGGCGGCGGCACGGTCGCCTGCTATATGGCAAACCGCAACATCGAGACGGTGGACGCCGGCGTTCCGGTTTTGTCTATGCACGCCCCGATGGAGCTTGTCTCTAAGCTTGACACCTATATGACCTATAAGGGAATGAAGGTCTTCTACGAAGATTGATCAAAACGACCCACGCTGCCGCAGCAGTGTGGGTCGTTCTCTTTGCATATCTGTTGGCGCACATATCCCAATATTAATAACCTCAGCGAAAAGCACAAGTCTACCGCTGTCATTGCGGGGAGCGCAGCGACGTGGCAATCGGTTGGGACATTTTTCATGCATCGTTGGCAATAAACAGTATTACAGGAGGAGAGATTGCCGCGTCGCTGCGCTCCTCGCAATGACACGTGATTCTCACCCTTCCTATCATTCGTGACACTCAACATGCAAAAAATCTCACATTGGCTGTTTCATTTTTTGTAGTGCTTTTCACATTCAGGTTCGAGGCAGTGCTCGGTTTGTTATTCCTCGGGAGGCAGAAATTCGGGGGAAAAGGCAATTTCATAGGTTCGCGCAAAGGGTGCGGAGAAGTCTGTCAGCGTCGCGCGGGGCATCGTATAGGTCTCGCCCTTGTTTGAGACGGTAAGCTCCTGCCCTGCGAGTGTGTCCAAAATCGACGCGGTCAGCGGCTCTTGCAGCAGGCATTGTTCAATTCCCTCCGGCGTGAGATCAGTAAGCTGTTCGCGGCAGCCACGGCAATACGCAAGATCCTTGACAAAAGCAAAAACCAGCTCCTTGGCAAACGCCTCCGTGTCCGCCTCTTGCTTCTCATCCTCCCATGTGAGCCACGCAAGGCGCGATACGCCGATGGACAGTCCGATGCCGATAGCGTTGGCAGCCGTTCCCCACGCGCTGTAACCGAGCAGATGCTTCAGCGAGATCGCCGCGACGGTCGAGGCAGGAGCTCTTTGACCTCCGCTCGCGTCAATGACAATCGTTGCACGCCCCGCAGCGTCATTCTCCATCCACGCCTGTAAGAATTCCGCCTCCTCTGCCTCGCTGCAGCCGCGCGTCAGAACCAGCACCTCCGCATCGCCGTCCGCTTCTACCTCCTGACAGCCGAGCGCCGCTATGTGCTGCCCCAGCGATTCACGCAGCGTCGTAACGTCGAAGGCATCAGCAAAACCGTCCTCCTTGCCGCCGAAATAGCGCACGGAAAGCGTCGGCGTCCATTGGCAAAGGTCAAGATATGCACGCGTCAGCAGCATCATACCCAGCTCGTCCGTTCCGGTGAAAAGCTGCGCGTTTTCTCCAAGCCGTCCGCGCAGGTACGCGATCTCATTCGTTTGAATGGAATTCTGCGGTACGGAATCGTCGATGCCGATAAAGTAGAAGGCAACCTGCGCCGAGTTTTTCAGCATTCGGTATGCCATGCGGAGCTTTCGTTCCCGCGCAAGCAGATAGTTTTTCAGCAGCTTCTCATCCAACGGTGTCGGGATTAATTCACCGTTTTCGTCATAGCGGTAGCCCTTCACAATGTTTGCGATGGTCAGTTCGTCCTCTGTCAGCGGCGCGCGCGCCACCGTGCCGTAGCTGCGGAAGAGATCGTATTCCTCTTCTTTGAGTCCTTGATAGTTCACGGTGGTGGCAAGGCGCATCACGGTGTCGAATACATACACGGGTTTTCGCGTCGAAAGCTCTGCAAGGTAATCCATCGCCAAATATTCAAAAGACAAATCGTTATCGCGCAGCGCACGGCTGCTGACCAGACCTCCGGAAAGGAGCTGATCGAGACTGATCACAAAAGCGTCGCAGCTTTCTTCGTTTTCCTTGATCCATCGTAAAAGGGCGGCACGGTCGCCATGGGTCGTGCCGTTCGGATTCTCCGTCTGCCCGTCCAGCCGCGTTGCATAGAGCGTTTCATCAGGCATCAGCAGGCGAATGCCGCAGCTCTCCGCCAGCCACTTCGGGCGAAGGTTGTTGACCGGGCGGTTGTCCAGCGGGAGGTAACACACCGTAAAGCCATGCGCGCAAAAGCGCTCGACACGGAACAAATGGCAAAAGCGGCAGGCAATCGCCGCGATCTGTGCCCGCGTCGTACCCTCCAACGGCTCCAGCAGCCCATCGGAGCCGAGAAAAATGCCGCAGCCGACCGTCCAAGCCAGCGCCTCCTCCGCCCAAGGTGAAATCTGCGCAGTATCTCCAAAGGCAGTCAGGTCTGCACTTGCCGAGACATCAAATTCCCGGTAGTTCGCGTAGCGCAAAAGGATCAGCGCCGCCTGTTCGCGTGTGATGATCTCCTCCGGGCGGAAGCTCCCGTCCTCAAAGCCGAGAACGATCCCATAGTACAACCCCCATGCGGCAGCCTCGGCATACCACGCATCCGGCGCGACATCGGGGAAGGAGATATCGGTTTCCACAGACTTTTTACCGTCCATGCGGTACAGGATCGTCAGCAGCATTGCGCGGGTGGTTGTCTCCTCGGGGGAAAACGTCGTTTGGCTCGTGCCGTTCATCAGTCCGCGCTCCACCGCCTCCGAAACGCTTTCGTAATACCAATCGCTCTCAGACACGTCCGAAAACAGCCGCGGCTCCACTGCACTGCCGACAGGTATCATTTGCAGCAGCAACAAGCAGCACAGCACTGCCGCCAAGATTCGCATTTTACTTCTCACTTTGCATTACTCCTGTTCTCTAATACTGATACGAAATCAAACAGCTTCATCCGTACTTCCTGCACGAGATTGCCACAACCAGTGTGCGCACTGGTTTCGCAATGACAAGTAGGGCAGCCCCTTCGTGTCATTGCGAGGAGCGCAGCGACGTGGCAATCTATGCAGCTTGCTTTCGGTTGCACCGGATCGCTGTATCATTCTCATTTATGGAATTCATATCGTGATACTGATTCTACCACAAAACAGCCGCTTCCTCAACCCGATATCGTCGATTCATCAATCGGGTAGGAGGCTGACGATTGGTTCGCCAGCCGACCTCCCACAGAACC
>JBJDYD010000140.1:0-15684 GCA_051867015.1 Faecousia sp.
AGTATACCCTCTTTGCCCCGCCTTTGCAATATTGAAATCTGCAGCATGATTTGCTATAATAGAAAAAAGCACAACCAAAGGAGGAAATTATGAAAAAAACCGTTTTAAGAAAATACGCAAACCTGATCGCAACGGTCGGCATCAATGTGCAAAAAGGGCAGGAGGTCTTTGTCGCCGCAGAGCTGGATCAGCCGGAATTCGTCAAGATGGTCGTGGAGGAGTGTTACCGCGCGGGCGCGAAGCGCGTCATCGTAGACTGGTCCTATCAGCCCCTTGATAAAATTCAGATCCGCTGGCGCAGCCAAAAGAATCTCGGCACCGTCGCCGACTGGGAGGAAGCGCGCTGGAAGCATTATTTGGACGAGATTCCCTGCCGCATCTACCTCGTCTCCGAGGATCCCGACGGCATGAAGGGGGTCAATCAGGAGAAAATGATGAAGGCGCAGCAGAGCAAGATGAAGGTTATCAAGCCCTACCGCGACCGGATCGAGAACAAGTATCAGTGGTGCATTGCCGCCGTACCGGGCGTGGCATGGGCGAAGAAGCTCTTCCCCAACCTCTCCAAGACGCAGGCGGTCGAAAAGCTCTGGGAAGCAATCCTCGCCGCCTCCCGCGTGGACGACGATCCCGTCGCCGCGTGGAAAGCGCACAATGAGGACCTTGCCAAGCGCTGCGCTTACCTCAACAGTCTGGGGATTGAGACGCTGGTCTACCGCAGCTCCAACGGCACGAATTTCCGCGTCGGCATGATCGAGGACGCCGAATTCAAGGGCGGCGGCGAAACGAGCCTGCTCGGGCACTACTTCAACCCGAACATTCCCTCCGAGGAGGTCTTTATCTCCCCGAAGCGCGGCGTCGCAGAGGGCATCGTCTATTCCACCAAGCCCCTGAGCGTACAGGGTCAGCTCGTGGAGAACTTCTCCGTCCGCTTTGAGGGCGGCAAGGCGGTCGAGGTGCACGCCGAAAAGAACGAAGAGCTGCTGAAAAAGCTCATCTCAATGGACGAAGGTGCCGCCTACCTCGGCGAATGTGCCCTCGTCCCCTACGATTCCCCCATTCAGAACACAGGCTTGCTGTTCTACGAAACCCTTTTCGACGAGAACGCCGCCTGCCATCTCGCCCTCGGCATGGGCTTTGCCGACACGATCAAGGACTTTGAGAAGTACACCCTTGACGAGTGCCGCGCAAAGGGCATCAATGACTCGATGATCCACGAGGACTTCATGATCGGCTCAAGTGACCTCGACATCGACGCCGAAACCCACGACGGCAAAACCGTCCCCATCTTCCGCAACGGCAACTGGGCTTTCTGAGCACAAAACCACTGCCTTGCAGTTCGCTCCCTATTGTCTAATTTAGGGCTGTCTCAAAGCGTTTTTAACACCTATCAAAAAGTTCCGATATTTCTCTTTTTTTGAGAATTATCGGAACTTTTCATTTGCATTGTTTTTTTCATATTTGTGGGATAGAAGTTCATTCAATGTGAAATCGATATTTCAATTTAAGAATTCGTAACACGCTCTCATCAATTCGTTCTTCAGAAATAGTACCATTCTCTACAGCCGCACGCAGCACAGCCACGGATTGTTCAAAATTGCTGGGTTCAAGTATCATGTCACAGCCAGCTTGAATGGCCCTGACAGCATCGAACGGATCGATATAGTAGGCATGCATTGCGTCTGTAATAATGACACCGTCGTATCCCAACGCATCCCGAAGCAGTTTTGTAACAACTTCCACTGAAAAATAGGCTGAAGAAGCGCCATCCTCAGCGACCTGCGGCAAATAAATAGATGAGACCATTATCATGCCGGTATCAGCGTCGATGCTTCTTTCAAACGGTAAAATATCCCCCTCTTGCAGTTCCTGTAGACTTTTTTGACAAACTACAGGCGCTCCTGTTTCATCAAGCTCGGAACTACCGTAACCGGGGAAATGCTTTGCACATGCTATAATCTGACTATCTTGCAGACCGTTTATCACTTGTTCGACCATTTCTGCCACCAATTGGGGATTACTACCAAAAGAACGCAAACCAATGGTTGAATTTGAATTAAACCGTGTATCCGCGACCGGCGCGAAGTTCAAGTTAAAGCCCAAGTCGCGTAAACTCTGTCCCTGTTGAATCGCCATAGAATAGACTTGTGCAGCATCTCCCCGCTCACCATAAGTCTGCATCGGTTCATATCCTGCAATCATTCCGGCTTCTGCCAGCGGTGCATATGCCCCGCTTTCTTCCGTAACACCGACAAATAAGGGAACAGAGGCACATTCTTGCAGTGCAGGAATTAGGCTTTTTAACTGTGCACGGCTTAAAATGTTTTCTTCCTCAAAAATGATCCCGCCTACACTATGGCTCTCCAGTATGCTTTGCGCCTTTCGCGTTACCGTCATCGGCTGTGTGTTTCCGGATAAAGCATCCACACTTACAAAGAATAACTGATAGAGTTTTTCCTCCAATGTCATACTTTTAAGCTGTCTCTCCGCCGCGGCATCCAACGCCGCTTGCTCCGTAACATTTGCTACGCTTTGATTCGCCATCTGATAATCCACAACAATATCCGTTATCGGTTTTTCGTCGATCGTATTCGCGCAGGTACGGCGGCCTTCTCTGAATTCCTCCACAATACGATAATATTGCTCCTCCGTATACTGTGTAAACCGCCAGCTCTCAGGCGTTGTTGGCAAGCCAAGATAATCGCCGTCACGCAAAGACAGAATTTTGCTTTCTCCGCCCAACTGCGACCACTTCCCTTCGGCAAGTTTGCACAATATATCATAGGTAGCTTGCTCGATGTTTTTCATTGCGGATGTAATAACATTAGTGCCAATATAGCGCTGATCGGTATCAACGCCAATCACCGCGCCGCCTGTATTTACAGCGGCATTGGAAATAAGCTCGGTGTATTCCTCGCCGCAACAGGCAAAGATCACTTCTGTCCCATTTATATACCAATCGGTGACTGTCTCGGTCAGGCGAAGGTTATCTCCACCAAGATCACTGCCATAAGCGTAATTCACACAAACTTCTGTCGCGACATTTCGCTCTTTTGCGGCGGCATCCGCACCTTGAACAAATCCATAGCCGTAACGCACAATCGACGGTGCAGGTAGTGAACCAAGGAAGCCAAGCTTTGTATACCCGTTATTAACCGCAGCATATCCGGCAAGATAGCCTGCTTGCTCTTCTGCAAAGGCTGCAAAAGTGACATTTTCTGACGGATATTGCATAACACCGTCGAGCAGCAGATCGTTTTCATCAACAGCCGTCCCAATAAAATACACGGAAGGGTATCTGTCCTGGCAGGCAAGAAATGCTTTCCCAAAAGAATAACCGGACGCAACAATAACATTATAGCCATCTGCAGCAGCGCGTTCAATTGCCGCAACGTGTTCGTCAACCGTTCCGTCCTGAGAGCGGTACACAGCGCAAAGCGTGTTGTTTTCATCGCAGAAATTCTGCACACCTCTCCATGCGTTTTCCGAGAACGATCCTTGACTGATCTCGCCGCACTCCGTTATCAGCGCAATTCTGAATTCGCATGATGCATTTTCAACTGTTTGCTCTTCTGTATGCTCCTCAGAACCGTCTGTTGCCGTCAAATTGGTGCCGGTATTTTGATTTATATCTTGATCCGCGTCAGGGCTTGCGAGCGCGAATATAACCGCACCAAGAATGATTGCCACCACAAAGAGCATCCCTGCGAAGCCAAGGATCTTCCATTTCTTGTTTCCGGTTTGCGGCAGTTCATTTTGTTCCGCCACAGGATTGCCTTCCACCGCTGCCCTTTTGTGTGACCGCACTGCATAATTTTCTGCCTCTTTCGGTGAAGCAAATGCAGTTTCGGCAAAGGGGTAATTCCTCTGCTCTGCCGCAATCCCCGTAGTCCATTCATTTTTCGTAGCCGGGTTCTCCCTCTCAAGAAGTAGGGTATTATCCGGCTCCATACTTCTCTGCAAAAGCGTTGTTTTGTCGTTTTGCGTATCGGAGCTCATACGCATAGCGGTATTCTTTCCTTGCCGTGCGCTGCTCACCTGAATTGCCTCCAGCGCTGCAAGAAACTCTTCCGCAGTCGCAAAGCGTGTCTTTGGATCGTAGGCACACGCCTTCAGCACGACGCTTTTCAGTGCCGGGCTGCCGTGTGCGGGCGGCGGCAGCGGCTCTCCGATAAATCGCCTGTGGCGGCTTTCCTCCTCCATGCTTGCGTTGGGGACTTGCGGTGGCAAGGGGAGAAACGGCGCTCTTCGCTCATTCAGCATCCAATAAAGAACCATCCCGAGCGAGTAGATATCAGCTGAAAAGTCGTACGGTCGGTTATTGTACACCTCTGGTGCCATATACTTGAATGTCCCGATCTTCGTTCCGCAGCTCGTTTTTTCAACAGTCTTCGCAATACCGAAGTCGCCGAGCTTATAATCTCCGTCTCTGGAGACAAAGATGTTCTGCGGTTTGATGTCTCTATGTATGATATTGCGGCTTTTACAAAGGAGCAGCGCTCTGCAAATGTCTTTGCCGACGCGAAGTACCGTCTGATCCGAACAGTTGTTTTGCAGCGTTTCCACCAAAGGCGTCAGCAATTCCATTTTGATATAGATATCCCAGCCGATTCCATCCTCGTGTTGAATGTAATGAATGTCATCGCAATTAACAATGTTGGAATGCCCTTTCATCTCTGCCATGAGGGTGTATTCCGCAGCAATATCCTCCAAAAAGCTTCTGAATCGCTTTGAAATACTCTCATAGTCATAGCCCTCATGGCGCAATTCGGCGATTTCGTTTGGATCATGGGGCAAAGAAATCACCTTCAGCGCAGCTCTTTCCGTGCGGCCAAACACTTGCCGTTCTATTTCATATACCTTGCCATAGCTTCCGAAGCCAAGCAAGCGGATCGTTTTCCAACCCGGCCATACTATTTGTTTCATTGTTACCTCTCATCTATGCATTCCGGTTCTTAGAAAAAAACGAGACTGATTTCCGATATTTTTGATTGAGGAACAGGACAGGGGGGCAGTCCCTTGTCTTACTTGTCTTACATGATATTCTCTCGGACGAAAGAAGTACATTTCTATGTCTGTAGATCCTAAACACATTGACAAGGAAGCGCACTCTGCAGGCAAAAGCAGTTTGAACGTCTCTCTGTCTCAGTCTCGTAGCAATACCGAGGGAGGCTGCGGAACGGATTTGTTGCTAATCGGCAGTGCTCAGGCTTTCCAGCAAAGCAGACAGCGACAATGCTTCCTCCTCGTCGTACGCAAAGGTTTTCATCGTTTTGATCTGCACAACACGGCTTTCCCAGCTTTCAAGCGCCGCATAGCCGATCGGGATCCCGTCAAACACCGCGCTGCTTTGGTCGTAAACAACCTCAGAGCCTCCCTCGCCAAAGCGCATTGCGCAAACATAATCCACCGAATGTTCCTCTTGCAGTACGGTCCCGTCGAATGAATAAAGTCTCCATACGCCGTTACCGTAGTAGCATTCCATATCAGATTCTCCGCTTTCGGAGTGGATCGCAAAGAAGGTCTCTCCGTCCACCTCAACGATCCCGACAAAGCCACTGGGACCTCCTGCCAACGGGAAAAGGGGGTATTTTTCCAACAGTGCAACAGCTTTCCCTTCATTTTTATACACGCTGCAAACCGCATATTGGAACAGGCCATGCCCCTCATCCATCTCGGCAAAATAAAGCAGGATCAGCTCGTCCGTATCGTCTCCGTCAAGGTCGTAAAGCATCCCCTTTCCATCGCCGTAGCCTACCTCTTGCATTTCCGCAATGGCATGTTCAATGACGGGACAATACACTGTCGGATCCGCAGGCTCGCTCTGCGATGCCCGCTCCGTTTCCGGAGGCTCCGTAGGCTGCTGCTCGGATGCCGTCTCTAGCATGGGTGCCTCAGCGGGTTCCGCATTTTGTTTTGGAGCGTATTCCGAAAAAAAGCCTGTGACATCCGCGCACCCGTTCAGGGTAAGTAGCAAAAGCAGACAAAGACTTACGATACAAAGCCATACGCGATACCGATTCATTGTTCTTCTCCTTTCCGCCATGTCCCTTGCAACCCCGGCAAGGTATCTTCCATTATTCCAACACAATGATACAGCCGGTATCAGCCAGCAAAAGGGTTGTTCCTCTACGGATCGGCGTGCGGTACCCCTTGACCAAACGGACACGATTTTGATAGTAAGTACCACCGGAGGAAGAGTCTACTACCACATACTGGTTCTCTTGCTCATCAAAGGTGACCATGCAGTGCATTCTGCTGACCTTCGAATAGGACGAATCCATGATAATCTCCGACTGCGTAGGCGATCTGCCGATGCGAATGGTCTCCCCTGCATCAAAATGGAATGCCATTCCCTCCATCGTGCCGTTGAGGACTCGAATACAGGGCTTGGGTTTTGGGGGTTCCGCAGCAGGAGCAGGCTTCGGCACAGCAGGACGAAGCACGGGAATCTCATCTCCATCATGCTGTGGTAGCTCGTTTTCCTCGTCCTCCTCATTCTTCCCTTTGTGAATCAACAAAGCGCCGATCAGTATCGCGCAAGCAATCACTGCGACCGCCGCAAGCGCCATCAGGGCAATCTGTGTCGAGGATATGCCATTCTCCGGAGTTTCCGCCGGCATTGCCTCTGTCTCAGGCGCAGGCTCCGTTTCCGGAGGCATCGTATTCTCCGTCGGCTGCGTGCTTTCCATCTCAACCGGCTCTTTCTTCGAGAATTTTGCGGTCAAAGAAATATCCTCTCTAACACAGAAGCGGTAATCCGGTTCTTCGGAAACCAGTGTGTCTTCCGCAAACCAGCCTTCAAATACAGCGTCTTCCTTTACCGCCGCCTGCACCTGCGCAAAAGTTCCGTTACGGAATTTGCCGGAGCCACACACCTCGCCAAGCGCCGTATCGGAGGATTCGACGCTGACAAGATACGCTTTGTTCGCTTCGTCACCGGCAAGATCTTCATCAGGTGTGAGTATTTCCCCCGCTTCGTTTTTCAGCGTATAGGTCGTGGAGCTGGCTGCATCCGTTTCGGTAAGCTCCTTCTCGCTGTAGGCAGGGGTAATCGCGTAGAGCTTTTCCCCCTCCTGCATCTGCAATGCGTAATAATTGACCGCGCGCTCCGTTCCTACGCTGTCAAAGCTGCGTTCATCCACACTAAAGTTGACCTCCGCTGTCTCTGTTGCGCAGATCTCCAGCGAGTATTCCGCATCTGCGGGCAGCACGACCATCTTTTCTCCGTTGTCATTGATATAAGAAAGCAGCCCGTTTTCATAGGCTTGAGCCTCGTCCGCGGTAAACTGTGCAAGGATATTGCCGTCGGTATCTTGAACCGTCACATCAACAGGACAGTTGATGCGCACAATTCGATATTCTGCTGTTTCTGTACGCGGTATTGCATCCTCGGCATAGATCGGATCCTCCGAGCGAAGCCACGCAAGGCATAGCTCAGGATAATGCGCTGCCGCAAGCTCCCCAC
Source organism: Faecousia sp. (assembly GCA_051867015.1). Taxonomy (GTDB): domain Bacteria; phylum Bacillota; class Clostridia; order Oscillospirales; family Oscillospiraceae; genus JAZOXB01. Next base: position 7,466 of record JBJDYD010000140.1, read on the forward strand.
CGTTTCCAATCAGCGATGCCATATTGCTGAGATTGTTTGCACCGTAAGCGAGAAGCTTATCGATCAAGGGCTGTGCAGCGGTGCGAAGCAGCTCCTTATCCTCGACATGTCCGCCGCAATCCTCATAACTCTCAAGGACATATCCCATGAATTCGTCATAGGCTCCATACTCGTTATATGCGAGTTTGAGGAACAAATGGAATTTATGCCCTTTCAATTTTTCCCACAGCGTATCTCCGAAGTTATCAAACTTGATTTCGGAGCTTGTAATCATCTGGATTGCCGAAACGACGCCGTCCTGCAATTGATTATAATATGTTGGGCGGTCAATGTAATACAAGCAGAGTGTGTCAAGCACATCCTGTAGCACAACCCCCATGCCCTCCTGCATCGTACTCGGCGCATCTGTCAACTCAATGGTAATAAATTTATCGCCGCCCGGCAGAATCTTGCTCACGTCAGTAATGATACTGACCTGCTTGACGGAAAAATCATCAACTATGTAGCGCTCTGTGCTCGGCAGGAGATAGTACTGGTCCGTCATTTTTGCTTTTCTTACGGAATAGTCTGAAGCAGTAGCCGCACACGGCAGGTAGTGATCCACGCCGTAACGCCGGAAGCCCATTGCACTCGGCGCAACCTTAGGAACAACATCGTTTGGATTGATAATATTATGGATGTTGCCAAAGTAATCCAAATCTCTTGCGTTGACGGAAACCGTTCCCGCCGGTGTTTCAAAACAGTAAGCGTAGATGTTCTCGTTGGACAGTGTAATATCCGATCGGAGCTGGACACCGCAGCTCAACCATGCAGCGGTAATATTTGCTACCGCAGCACCTCTGCTGTAGCCGACAATCCAAACCTTCACATTGCTTTTGAATACTTTGTCGCTGCAATATGCTTTTAGGAATGAAAGCACCTTTTCCGATGCGATTTCAAAGCCCTCGTGCTCGCCGGAATATCCAAGCTCGAAGTTTCCGCCCCATTCGCTGCCGTAGCCGCCGCCTCGCACGACAACTGCGAGCAGCGTCGTATCATTCGGCAGCTCCTTCATTGCAGCCGCCACGCCGATGCTGTCCGTCTCCGAGGGGCGATTATAGCCTTCATTTGCCTGAAACGAATCGGGGTCGAATTTCAGATTGCTGAGCAGCGCCTGCACATTCTCGCTGTTGTTTCCGTCAGGATTGCTCGTGTTTTCGCTCGCTGAGGAGAAGCCTGACATAGCGAGAGAGAGCGACATGGTCGCAAGACTCGGGTCATATTGCATAGCAGAGTTGTTGAAGAAATTGTCTTCATAATAGCATGTTGCGGTATAATTCGATTCTCCCGAAAGATAGGTAAACTGCGTCTCAATTTGGTCTGCAGTAATCTCTTCCGCGATTTCTCCAAACCGGAACTCCAGCTCATCCGGATTTTCAACCTCGTAATAGCCGCCATTTTGCAAATCCCGCAAAAAGCGCGTAGCAAAATCTTTTTCATACGTAACCAAGGAGTGGAAGAAGCCGAGCGTGTAGATCATATACCCGCTATGCAGAGATGTTGCATATGTGTAGACAGCGTTTGCGTATTGATAATAGTCGTAATCATTGCTGTCATACGGTCCGTCTGCTGTGTTCTCTCCCCTGTTGGGCAGTCCATCTGACATAAGAACTATGTTTTTCTTGTCAGCACTTGAATTCATCAGAAGTCTGTCCGCTTCCTGCATCGCCTCGTACATATTCGTGCCCCCGTATGCATCAAGCGAGGAGATTTTTTGCTCTAACAGCGTCAGATCATCCGAAAACTCGCACACAACTTTACCGGAAGCGCTATAAACAACGATCGCGACGCGGTTCTTCGCAGTGTCCTGCAGCACGGCTTCACAGAATTTGAGTGCTGCGCTCCGTAAAGCCTGTATTGGTTCGCCATCCATGCTGCCTGAGACATCCAGCACCAATACCGTATCGCGTGTGGTTTGCGATTGGGTTGCCGCAACACGCACAGGTGCTATGAGTCCGCACAGAATCACAAGCAGTAAAATCGCGCCGACAAGTCTCGTTCTTTTCATGACTATGTCCTCCTTATCCCTTTTTCTATCTTTGCGCGTAATCTATTTTATCGAGCAATTTCATCCATTCTTGTTCGCTGTATGGTGATAATTGCCGTAGTTTTCCTGTTTGCTTCCGCAGAAAGCAAAGCCCTCCGCATAAAAATGATTCCAAGACAATATTCCTTCCCTGCAAGCCGCATGCAGCGAGGGATCTCATGTAAGGTATATTTCTTTTTCATCGGTCGCCCGCTTGAAAATAGGGCGGCAAAACAGCCCTTGTGTCTTGCCGCCCTATGTGTTATGCGCCGACAAAGTCGACAATCTCGTTTTTTAAACTGATAAGCTTTATGTATGTGCCTGCGACGTGCGTCACGCAGAAAGGATAACGCGCGAAAGGCACGGAGCAAACGAAAAAAGCATCAGTTGAGCTTAAAGATGTTCTTGTCGTTTGCAAGCTTGAGCATTGTGCCGTGGCTCAGGTATGCACGCTTGCCCAGTTCGAGTCTTTGACCGTCTGCCCAAGTACCGTTCGAGGAATAATCCACAACACAGTACTGGTCACTCATTGCGTTATAAGCAACACTGACATGCTTACGGCTGACTTCCTTGTAAGCAGGATCGATCACGATACTGGAGACCTTCGCGTCCTTGCCGATGACGACCTGCTCATTATCCTTCAGCTCAAACTCATAGCCTGCGCAGCTGCCTTTAACACCGAGCAGCTTACCGACCTTTACGGGTGGAGGAGGAGGTGCCTCTACGACTGTCGCAGAGCCGGAATTGTCCACAGGAATACGGCGCTCAACATAGCCTGCATAGGGACCGTTTTCCTTCGCTCTGTAATACGGATATCCCATCGGATCGAAGGGCTGCGCACCGTTTCTCGCCGCATCTGCAAAACGGTTCAGGTTCTTAAAGATAAAGAACTTGGAGAAGTTAGCTCCGGCAGTCAGCTCCGAGCCAAACAGGATCACGGGCACGACAAATAACAGCGCCATGATTGACGCAAATATAATTCCACCTTCGGAGCGGGTGCTGAGAAGCAGGAACACGATGAGGCTGGGAATCAGCAGCGACAGCGCGAACAGCAGGATATTGATCGGAAGCATCAGCAAGTTCACCGGCAGGGAGCGGAAAATGAAGGAATCCGTTCCGCTCTCCTTCACCGTCATACCATAACGATGCGCGTTCAGCTTCATACGGCTTGCCTGCTTGTACCACCAATACTCCATGTAGATACCGCTGACGATACCAAGCAAGAAAGCGGCAGCCACACCGACAATAATCATTGACCAAATAACTTGGATAATGTGAAGTCCCTGAACGAGCGCAACGATCATTGCGACGAACATCGCAAACAGCGCAGCGCTGGCCCGGATCATCGCCGCGCCCATGAAATTCAGGCGAGGCTTTTCTCCGTCGCCTTTGCAGAGTGCGTCGATCTCATTGCCGACATTCTGCGATACAATCGCGCCGTAAATGCCCAGCGTGAGGCAGTTCAGCAGCACAAATTTCGGAAGCGTTCTTTTCTGAATGTTCATCAGTTTGCACCTCCCTGCAGTAATTCCTCCGCATCGGGTGCGAGACCGGCTCTGTTATAGATGTTTGCGATGCGGTTCATGTTCTTGATCAGTTCCCAAGTGCCGATATAGCCGAAGCTCATCGCATTCAGAACAACAATATCCTTGCCGCCCTCGACCATCTTGAAGCCATAACGGGGTGCGTTGACCTTCAGGCGCTGTGCTAAATGATAGAGCCACACCAGCTCATAGATACCGAATGTGAGCACGGAGAGGACTGCCGCAACAAGGAAACTGCCGGACTCCTGACCGTCTCCCTCGCAAACCGCATTTACATCCATCGAAAGACGATAGAAGAAATACAGGCGATACATATTCAGGGTGATAAACGCAAATGCGATAGCACCGACGAGCATGCTTGCCAAAATCACAATCCCACTCTTTGAGGCGATCGCTAAGATGATGCCCACGATCAAGCCCGTTCCGAGACCGATTCCGGCATTCAGCAGGGAGGATGCCACGAATGCAGTCATGCTTCTCTCTCTGATTTTTTCCATACCGAATTACCCTTCCTTTCTTTATTTCTTTTCTTCTTTTTCGCGCTCCGCTCTTGCCGCATCCCAGTTGAACTTTTCGCCACAGCAGGGAATAAAGAGAAGCTTCGATTCGCCAAGCGTGATCACATCGTAGGCGTTGATCTCTGTCGCTGTCAGAACGACCTTGTCGTTCAGGTAGAACAACTCCTTCGCGTCGCCGGGCTGTACAAGGAAGATATTCGCCTTCGGTTCGTAAAGGATAATCGCGTGCTTTTCGCGGGAAATGGAGGGATCACCGCTCAGCGCGACATCCATTCCGGCAGCTCTGCCGATGAAGTTTCTGCCTGCCTTGAGTTTGAAGTCCGTGCCGAAGTGTGCGCCGCCGATTGCTACGAGCCAACCGACAACAGGTTCCGTCCCGATTGCGCCGAAATAGCCGATCGTCACACCTTCATCCGTGTTTTCGGATTTGACCACTTCATACTCTGTAAGCGGCTTTGTGTACAGCTTGTCGCCCTCCGTGTTTTCCAACACAGTACTGATTGTGGTCTGATTGCAGTGCGGGCATGAGGGGAAGCGCTCTGCATCATAGAAGTGGCCGTTTTCACATCTGATTAGGTTCATGCATTTGTCTCCTTTTTCTTTATTTGTATTCACAACAGAAGCTGTTGCTGCAACCTTGTTTTCTCCGCCTTGCGGGAAAATGTTTTCGGAGCTGCGTATGAAAGCGAGCAATCTCAGCGTCAGACTCCGAAGCTTGCCGTTTCACGGGAAGGAACGGCATCGGTTTACGTTACTGTTCGGCATCGTTTCAGCCGTTCGGATAGCGATCCTTTCCGCAGGCGCTGCAAAAGCGCTCATTCGGTAACAGCGTTTTACCGCAGGCACGACACACATCGTTTGTCAGGAGCCTTGTCGTGCCGTCATCATCTGCCTCGCTCTGCGCATAGCTCTGGTAGGGTGCCCGTTGCTGTACAGGCGGCATCATCGGCGTTTGGGGGGCATAAGGCATCTGCATAACGGCGTGTGCCGCCGGCGCGGCGCTCCGCATGGAAAGCGCTGCGCATACGATCATCGCAATCATCGGCATGACATAGAGTGCTTCGCTAATCATCAAATAAGTGGAAGCATAATCAACGAAAGGAACGAAAAAGCTGCCCGGAATAACATCCATGTAGCAATTTACGAACAGACCCTCCGAATCATAATATATCGCGCCGAGGACAACACCGATCAATTGCAATCCCAAGAGAATACAGCTCAGAATAAGCAGCGTCCGAAAGCTCTTGCTTTTCGCGTCAAAACGACGAAAGCATATGAGCAGAAGCGGAAGAATGCACAGAAGAATCCATGCATGGATCATGTCCGTGATGGTCGGTTCCAAAAAATACAAGGTAAACTCCGAAGAATCATAATATTCTTTGATCCCATCATACAGCAACGACATGTGCAGCCCATTACAAATGATTTGTATGAGCATCGTCACGCCGAGAACCAGCAGCGGAATCCATCGCAGCATACGCCTGTTTTCCCTGCCGTCTCTCAAATTGCTCTGCGCGTATCCCCCTTGCACGCCCCACTGTACATCGAGCAGCTGGTTCCGTTCGCCGCAGTTCGCGCAAAACATCTCCTGCACACCCAGTTCGGCGCCGCATCTGTTGCACCGCATCTCCATCTCTCCTTTTTACGCTCCCGTCCGGAGCAAGTATTATGTAAAGCGCGGTTTGCCGCATCCTGCGCAGAAATTTGCATCTGCATCAAAGCTTCTCCCGCAGCGTGGGCAAAAGGCGGGCTTCGTCAGTCGCGCCGTATCCGCTTTGGTATCCGTGCCTCCGTTCTTGTCATACGGCTGCAGAAACATGGAAAAGTCAACCGACAGTCCCTTTGCGATGGACGCAAAGGGCTCTCCGTTATAGCCGCAATTGAAGCAAATGCTCCGATTGCGTCTTTGGCGGGCTGCGCAATTCGGGCAATAGAACTCGTCCTCCATTTGCTTTCTCTCTGTCTGCACGACAGGTACAGCACTTTTCCATTTCGCCGAATCAGTTCTTTCCGGCTGAAGGTGCATTGCAAGACTGTAGATCAAAGCAGCAATACATAAGATCAAAGAAGCCCATATTCCGAAGCCGATATCATCCGCGTCGGCAAAACCCTTTGTGTATTCTCCCATGCAGATAAGCAATGCAAGAATGCCAAGCACCGAGACGGTAATACACGCACCCTTACTGTTGCAGAGGGCTGCAGTCAAAAGCAGCAGCGCCGAGACAAGCGATACAACGGCAAAGATTGCCGGCCATGTATCGAACCCGTATTCACCAAATAGGTCCAACGATTCAAAAAAACTCACATCAATATACGAGGAAATCGTCGGCGCAATCATCAAAAGGAGAACCCACGCGGCCACAATACCGGTCAGTCCCATAAAGCCCGGGCTGTACCTTTTCCTATTCATTCGATGACTTTCCTTTCCGCAGCCGCAGCATTCATTCCTTTGCAGTCTCGTTATTGATATACTTCATCACAATTGCAGAAGTATTATCTTGATTTCTGTTTCGTTTGGCAATAGCGGCATCTGTCAGCATACTTGCTGCCGTTTGCATATCGTCTCCTGCGGAAGTGACAATAGAGAGAATCTCGTCCTCACGCATCGTCCGGTAAAGCCCGTCACTGCAAATCAGAATGCAGTCACCGCCGGATAACAGAAGGGGTTTTTCGTTGCAATCAATATACTGAGGACCGCCGATCCCGATAAAACTGACCAGCGCCTCCCGTTTCGGGTGGGTGTCCGCAGCTTCCTGTGTGATCAGTCCCTTCTTTACTCTTTCATCGAGAATCATTTTGAAGTTATGATCCTGCGTCAGGCAGATCATATTGCCATCGCGCAAAAGATAAATTCGACTGTCTCCCACAGACACCCAATATAGCTCTTTGCCGATCAGAACCGCGCAAGCAAGCGTTGTGCCTGCTTTGAGCGGCGCGCCGTTTTCGTCGGTCAATGCGCAAACTTCTTTATCGAGCATTGTTACCATTGTCCGCATAAATTGCGGCACATTGTCACTGACATCAACCTGCAAAAACGCCTGATACAGCAGCTCAGCACAAAGCGCGCTTGCTTTTTCGCCGCCCTGCAGACCGCCCATGCCGTCACACATAATTGCGATCATCTTCTGTGAAACCGCGTAGACATAGTCGTCTGCGACCTTAGCGGTATCCTGCTGATAGCTGCGCGAGCCGATGTCGCTCGCACTTCCGACGCGAACATGATCATCCACGCACTCGACTCGCACGGTGCACATTGGATTCGAGGTGTTTGCGCTTATATTCATTGTCACAGTTGTGACACGGTCTTCATCGCTGATGGGAAGCTCCGCAGCTTCATTTAGTTGCACTGTCGGTCTAACTTCCGGTAATTTCTTTTTGCGGAACAACAAGCATCACGCTCCATTCAAATTATTCATCCGCTTACGGAAAGGCTTACCTTGTGTTTCTCTGTTGCAAGATAGATTGTTGTGTTCAAAGGCAGCTTTGTTGCTTCCTGCCTTCTTAGCTGAGCACCTGCGTCAGAGAAGGTGCCGTTTGCCGAAAGATCCGTTACATAGAAGCATCCATTTTCAAGATTGAATGTGATCCTGCAGTGTTCTTTACTGATGTATGTATCTCCGCTATCAACCAGCTCACAGCGTTCAGGAGATCTGCCGATAGAAACAGACTGACCGCTATAGAGCCTCTTACTTGGATGCCCCGGCACCCCAAGCAGAGTAATCACACCATATCGTTCCGAAGGCTGGCTTTGCCGGAGCGCTCCATCCTGCTGCGCAGCAGCTTGCGCGGAGCTCCAGTCTCGTTTCTTCATCCAAGCCTCCGCTTGATCCGCTGACTGATTCCATTGCGAAGGCGTCCGCTTCTGCTGCCCCCAAGCAGGGAGCTGCACCTCCTGCGCATTACGGTTGGGTGCCTGATTTACCTGCGCGCTCTGATTGGGCGTCGGGTTTGCCTGCTGCCCCCAGGCGGGTGCCTGATTTACCTGCACGCTCTGATTGGGTGTCGGGTTTGCCTGCTGCCCCCAGGCGGGTGCCTGATTTACCTGCGCGCTCTGATTGGGCGTCGGGTTTGCCTGCTGCCCCCAGGCGGGTG
>JBJDYD010000140.1:15784-35199 GCA_051867015.1 Faecousia sp.
CTCCGGTTGGGCGTCGGGTTTGCCTGCTGCCCCCAGGCGGGTGTCTGATTTACCTGCGCACTCCGGTTGGGCGTCGGGTTTGCCTGCTGCCCCCAGGCGGGTGTCTGATTTACCTGCGCACTCCGGTTGGGCTCGAGGTTCTGTCGGCTCTGATACGCCGGTTGTGCCGCCGATCTGCCCTGCTCCTGCCGAAACTCCTCCGGATCCGATTTCTGCCACCAGCGTTTTTTGTTTTTCTTGACCGGTGCTTCCTGCCACGCGGGCGCTTGGTTGGTTTGCGGGGCAGGAGTATAAGCCGGAACACGAGGTTTGGGGTTATTCGAGGGGAAATCAATCAGATCCAGAAGCGTTTTGAAATCAGGGCAACGCTTCTGATAATCAAACTGCATACCATACTCTATGGCATCCGAGGTTCTCTTGGAAACTCCGCAGCCAAGCTCTGCCAAAGACTGCATTTTAGCACCTTTTTGCAGGAAGCTTGCGTCCAAAGGCTTTTTCCCGGAAACCAAAGTATAGAAGGTTGCACACAGCGCGTAAACATCGCTCCATGTTCCCTGCTTACCCTGAGAGGAGTATTGCTCGATCGGTGCAAAGCCCGGTTTTAGGAGGACGGACATGCCTTTGTTTTGCTGCGTTACATAATTTCGCGCCGCACCGAAGTCAATCAGGACAATTCGCCCGTCCTTAGCGACCATAATGTTCTCCGGGCTGATATCACGGTGCAGCAGTCCGCGCCGATGCACATCCATGAGACCGCTCGCAACACTCACAAGCACCACCATCGCATAATTCGGGTCGAGCGTTCCCCCGTTCTTACGCGCCATCGTGCGGAGATCCTGATCCAAATACTCCATGACCAAATAGGATGTATTGTGCTCATTAAAATAAGCGAGTATGTTGACAACCGTCGGGTTATTTCTTAACTCTTGTAGGTTCTGCGCTTCTTTATAGAACATTTCCTTGCCATGCCGATAGATATACTGTGCACGATCTCCATCCTTAGGCATAATCGTTAAACGATCCGTTGCACGGCTGGAATACTCGGCAGGCATATACTCCTTAATCGCACACAAGCTGTTGTTCTGAAGGTCAAGCGCAACGTATGTGACTCCGAAGCCACCCTTACCGAGCACCCGTCCGACCATGTAGCGCTGGTGCAGTATTGTAAATCTCGGTAATACGCCCTGATAAGCCTTCAGCGCGTCAATATCACACATGCAATGCGGACAGACCCGTGCCCCGCCAAGCGGCATAAAGCAATTCGGGCAGTTATCATACTGCTGCATACCGATTTCACCTACCAACTAAAATATCAGTCAACATTTTCCCGCGCTGTCTGATTCATGCAACGCCCGCATTGAGGAAGAAGATCACAGCAGTCGCACATAGATTTCCGACAGTCCTGCGGTGATCTTGTCGCCGCTTTGGAGCTTCTGCTTGCTGAGCACGCGTGTTCCGTTCAGGAACGTGCCGTTCTTAGACTGCAGATCTGAGACAAACAGATCGCCTTCCATGCGTTCAATCGCGAAATGCTGTCTGGAAAGCTTTGCGTCATCAATAAACAGATCGCAGATGCTCGAACGTCCCACGATCATACTGCTGGAAACGCTTGTTTCAATTCTCTGCTCCGAGCCACTGCCCGTCCGAATGGTCAGGACAACCCGCGAAGCTACAGCTGAGGCTACATGATGCTTAACGCGCGACTCCTCAGCGCTGTATTCGTAGATATTCTCTTTTCCGCGGGTAATACTTTCTTCTTTCTCTGACTGCTTCTTCGTGCTCATGACGATCACAGCTACCACGATCGCCGCGATGACTGCAAACGCAAGTACCGCAATCAGGATCCAAAGGGTCGGATTTCCGCTTTCCGCTTTCTCCTGTTCGGCAGGCTCCTGCGTCGGCTCCGTGGCATTAACCGAGTTGGTAACCGTCAGCGTAAATGTGCCGGAAACCGGATTTTCCTCCTTGGAGATATCGGTAATTCCAAAAACCGTAATCGTATAGCTGCCGTTGCACAGCGCCTCGCTCAATACAACGGTGATTTGGGTCTTGTCCTGACTGTATCTGTGATCCGGTGCGGTGACTGTTTTCCCATTTCCGTCCTTAATCTCGAAGGACGCATGCAAATCCTCCTTGACAGGCTCAGAGAAGGTCAGAGTAAGCGTCATGCTCTCCGGATCATACGACGCATCCTCGATCGTCGGCGCTGCCGTGTCCGCGATGGATGCCTCCAAACGCACGGTGAGCGGGATATTCTTCGTACCGACCTGTATAACGAGACGATGTTCATTTCCGTCTGCCTTATTGCTGTCGGCATTGAAGCGCAGGAGCGTGACCTCATTGATCTTCTGCAGCGCCGCCGGGAAGACCTCTGCGGCATTTGCTTCTGACATTTCAAAGACCTCACCGCCGGTTCGTCTGATGAGCGCAGCGGCTTTATCCTTCACGTCCGCTTGGTTCGAAAACAGCATCAAATAGAACGGAAGCGTTTGGTAGCCTGTTGTTTCCTTCCGCAATAATTCATCATAAGAAATGCTGCCCTTTTGGTCATCGGCACCGTCGGAAAAGACAATCGCATAAGTCCGGTCAAAGTTCTCTGCTTTTCCCTTGGCAATGCCATAGGCTTCATTGATCGCCTCATAGAAGACGGTTGTGCTGTCCGTACATGCAAGCGTATCGACTGTTTTCAGAATGGTATCCTTGTTTTCTCCGCCATGGAGGAGTGTCTTGACGTTGTCGCCAAAGGTAACCAGGATCAGCTCATCGTTCTCACCCATCGTCTCAACATAGGTCGTGAGGTTTTCCTTCACCATCTCCAAAAGCTTGCCCGAGGAAATGGAGATATCCACCAAGACAAGCACGCAGGTTGTGTGCTTGTCCGGATCGTATGGCTCAACTGCACTCAGCGCGAGCTTGTCGCCGTCCAGCGTCGCAGAGATGTTCTCCGGGGCAAAGTCGCTTCCCTTCAGCTCGACAGTGATTTCCGGCATATTGATTTTCACTTGATTTGCCTGCAGCGTATCCTCAACGGCATTCACCATCGCAGCCGCGCTGAGTAAAAGCATTACCGCGATGATCAGGCAAACGATTCTTTTGCTTCCCATGTACGCCCCTCCTTGCAAAACGGGATGAAAATAAAGACCACATCCCCTGCTGTAATAACGTCTCCATCGTTTAATTTTTCCGCCGCCTTAATGAGCACGCCGTTTCGAAGCACCGCGCCGCTCTCAGGGACAAGGTAGAAGCCGACCGTTTTTGGATCGTAAACCACGGAAAAGTGTTTCTGCCTTGCAATTTTATGGTCATCCGAAACCACAAGATCCATGTCGAAGGAGCGCCCGGCAAAGTTTCTTCCGGCATAAAGCGGATAGCTTTTGCCGTAAGCGGGTCCGACTGTACAGACCAGCCAGCCAACAGTCTGCTGATTTCCGTTGGCGATCGAATACTGTCCGATCGTAAGATCAGCCTCGCCGACATCCTCGCCATAGCCTTGCGTGATTTGCTCCTCATAAGCCTCCGGAGGCGGCGCGTAAATGGTTGCGCGCTCATTGAAATCGTCTTGAGAAAGCCATTCCTCCGTTCCCTGTCTGCGGCAGTAAGGGCATTGCGCATCACGCCGATCGTCATAATAATGCCCCAATGCGCATTGAATGATCGCCATAGTCTCACCTACCTTAAACGCACCAAAATCGCGGAGAAATTGTCCATTCCGCTCCCTTTTCCGTTTTCACGGACAATGGACATCATTTCAGCAAGTGACTCGTGGGCTGAGGCATCCTTTCGCAGAACCTTCAGCATCGTTTTCTCGTCAATCCATTCCCAAAAACCGTCTGAGCAAAGCAGGAAGGTGTCGCCGCGCCGGACACGAAACTTTGCCTCATCAATTTGGTATTCCTTATCCTCCCACTCGTCTCCGAGCGCACACAGCAGCGCACTGCGGTCGGGATGATGACGAATCTCGCGTTCCTTGATCTGCTTCCGCAAGGCGAGCATCTGCGGAACGCTGTGGTCGACGGTCCTTGAGAGCAGCTTTCCATCACGGAAATGGTAGAGTCTTGAGTCGCCGATATGCCCCCAGCGGGCAATATGTCCGGTAATCAAAAGAAGGACCATCGTTGTTTTGATTGAAGGATAACCCTTGGTTTCCTTTTCCTCCATGAGAAGCCGCTGCGAGGTTTCAAAGCAGTCGTCGAGGAAATCGCCGTCAAAATGATCCGTTGCGCTGATCGCTGCTCCGACACAATCCGCGACGAAATTGGACGCAATATCCCCGTTGCCGTGCCCTCCGAGTCCATCCGCCAGGACAAAACCATATGTTAAGCCGATTTGGTTGAGGAATACCTTTACCGTATCCTCATTTTTCTCCTTTTCGCCGATATCCGAGGCGGTGGCATATTCAATCACGGGAAACCTCCTTGAATAAGTATCCGCACTGTATCATTTCATTAATTTCATTATAATAGCGATCTACTCGAATCGAGAATATTCGCAAAGAATGGCATAAAATCCGTCAAAAATAGTTCACATGCTTATGTTCAAAGAATCGGTTGAGCTGTTCGAGGGTTTCGTTCATCCGCTTTCTGCTGATTGGTATGCTGATTGAACCCTCCAGTGTCAGACATTCCTTGGTGTAACAGCGGATATAGTCCATATTCACGGTAAAGCTTTGATGCGGACGGATAAAGCAGCGGGAGGAAAGCCGCTGCACCAAATCATCCATTTTCCCGTAGAAAGTGTATTCGGCGTCCTGCGTAAAAACCGTGATCATGCGTCCGCTGCTCATGAAATAAACGATTTCCTTCATCTTGAGGCGATACACGTCTCTGCCGATCTTAAAGGTGAATACCGCTTCTGCAGAAAGATGCTCCGTAAAAAATCGTTGGATCACCTCGGCGAGCATTGTCGCGGAAACCGGCTTCAGCAGATAATCCAGCGCTCTGTATTTATAGCCCTCCAGCACGCTGGCGCGGTTCCCGGTGATAAACACCAGCTCCGCTGTGTTCCCCGATTCACGGAGCTGTGCCGCAACCTCAAAGCCGGTACAACTGTCCAAATCGACCTCAAGGAACAGAAGGTCAAAGCGGAACGCGCCGCCCAGGATCATACGATTCAAATCATGTGCCTTCGTAAAAACCGAAATGGAACACTCGCACTGATCAAAGAGGATATTTTGCAGTGTTCTTCGGATCTCCTCGCAATGCGCAGTATTGCAATCACAAATTGCAATGCGCAATACATTCTCCATATGTATTTCCCCTCTGATATACACGCGGAGCAGTGACAGAGCCTTGCGTCCGCCACTGCTCCGCAGTGTATTCGTTCATTCCCGCCGATGCGCGGGAGCTATGCGGAAAACCGCATTACGCCTCTTGCTTTTCCTGCTTGCGTTTCTTCGCAATGATCAGCCAAGCAATCAGCGCAGTCAGCGCAGCAACGCCGCCGATAGAGCCCCAGAAGAGCGGCGTATTTGCGTACCAAAGGACGATGACGTTCGTCGAAATTGTCAAGCTGTCGATCCGGTAGACACCGGACTCGTTGCCCGCCTTGTCCTTTGCATAGATCTCCACGGTCTGATTCAGTCCGTCGGTGAGCTGATACTGGTAGGTGTTGCCTCCGACTGCAATCAGGTTCTCGGTGCTGACGGGTTCGCCGTTAATCTTCACAGCGAGCGTTTCCTCAGCGAGGTTCGTCTCAGTGATATTGAACTCAAGCATATAATCCGAGGCGTTGATTCTCTGGTCAGTCTTCGCGTTCGAGGAGATGACGGGATCGGTGCGGTCCACGACGAACTGCATTCTGCCGTCTTCCTCTTTGGTGTTGGTATTGCTGTTGCCCGCGCGGTCATAGGTCAGCAGGTTGACGGAGTAGCTGCCGTCCTCCGCGAACAAGTCGTTATTCAGCGTGTAGGTATTCTCATACCAGCCGCCTGCACCGATACGAGAGTTCTTCTCGTAGTTCTCGCCTTCGACCAGCTCGACCTCCGTTGTCAAACTGCCGTTGCTGACGGTGAACTTGCTGGGTTTCGTCGCATCCTTAAGATTGACCTCGTCAACATTGACCTCATGCAGAATGACCTTCACGGTATCGTTGGCATAAGCACCGAACAGCTCATTATGCAACACCTTGCCGTCGGCATACTTATCGGTGTGCTCCGTCTCCAGCCAGAAGACCGAGCCGTCACGGTTCACGGAGAAATAAACCGTATCCGCTTCCTTCGCGTCATCCGTTACAAGGATGGTCGAGAAGGTATTGCCGGAGAGGTCCTTCGCCGTGCAAACGAGCGTGTAGAAGCCGTCCTTTTCGAGGTTCTTCACCGTATAGGTGTAGATGGTCTGACCGTCTGCGGTCGCGCTCGTCTTCTCGAGCTGGATCGTTTCCTCCGGGAAAGAGGCGGGTTCAATGCCCTTGCCTGTCCAGTTCACAACCGTCAGCTTCGGCGCAATGTCGGAATCCAGGATGTTCACATCCGTGACGGTCAGCGTGAAACCGATGGTGTCGGCATTGTTCGCGGACTCATTCTTGATGCCGTCGAGTACAATCGCAGGCTTCGTCGCATCAACGATTCTGGTGTTGGACTTGTACGGTGTCAAAGCATTCCGCGCCATATCCGCGCCCGTTACCTCGAAGACATATTCGCCGTCCTCGGACATCGTGACGGACGTCGTCCAAACTGTGCCATTCTGCGCCCAGCCGGTGATCTGTGCAGCCGCGCCGTTGACGGTAACCCGGAAGTCATTCGGGTTGAAGTTTTGCTCGGTGATGCGGATCGTCGCCGTCACGGGGCCGTCATGGTAAGCATTCTCGTTGAGCGTCTGCACCTCCTGATTGAAGGTCACATCGCATACCGGCGCTGTCTGATCGACAATCTTCTTATTGGACTTGTAAGGATCCATGACATTCTTCGCCATGTCCTCACCCGTAACCTCAAAGATATACTCGCCGTCTCTGGACATCGTAACCGTCGTCGTCCAAACCGTGCCATTCTGCTGCCATCCGGAGATTGCCGCCGCCGCGCCATTTACCTTCACCTGGAAATCATCCGCGTCGAAGTTCAGTTCCGTAACCCGAATGGTAGCAGTAACGGGAGAACTATGATAATCCGTTCCGCCACTCGTTTGCGCCGGTGTGTTGTACGACACATTCCAAGTCGGCTTTGTTCTGTCAATACTGAACTTTTCTTCTTTCTCAGTAGTATTGCCGGCACGGTCAGTCAGCTTGACATATACGGTAATTCCGGTGCCCTCTTTGGACACAGTCAGCTTACCTACCAACATAGGAACAAGGTTATCGTCCTTATTCTTCGTTCCGCTCCACACAGCTGATCCGCCGGTGGATGTAATCTTGCCGTCATTATCAACAGATACCTTACCGCTTTCAATCGTCGTTTCATCCAGCTTAACAGACCATTCGACCTCTCTCAGACCCGCAAAATCATCGCTTACCGTGATCGTCAAAGGCACATCACCGGAATACAGCGGATAACCGGCATGGTCTTTTTCGCTAACCGGTGTCAGATCACGGACAATCGAAGCATCCGCAATCTTATCATGCTGGTCTTGCGTTTCCAACACTGTACCATCAGGCGCCGTAAAGCTCGGCTCGCCATTTTGATCCATTGGCAGGTTGCCGACATTGTCCGTCGGGCAGGCAAAAATCTGACCCTTGAAACCGGCTTTAACAATAAAACTGATCGAATTATCATTGTCGACGGAAAGCGTCTCTCTTTCGCTCGCTTCTCCAAGGAAATCCACCGTATAATAGGTAATTCTGTTCATGCCGGAAGCGTCATCAGAAGCACAGATCGTTACAACGGTATCAGAGTTAAAGTAGAAACCGTACTGCATTATCGTCGGTTTTATGAAGTTGTTTGCATCACCCTCGTTATTCGTAGGAGCAGGCTTAAACTTGATCCCTGAAATTGTAGGCGCTGTAGTATCTTTGTAGACAATATAGATCGTTTCACTCTGATTTCCAACATTATCAGTCACAACTACAGAAATCCTGTTTTCGCCGACATCAAACGCATCATAGGTAATCATAAAGCCTTCATGCCATGTTTGAGAATCAAAATTGAAGACTCCATTGTCTGCTACAGTACCGTTATTGTTTGTCACCTTGACTGCTTTATTATTCGGAGTAGTAACAGCTACCATCACCGTCTGGATACCCGCAGGTTCACCATTTGCTTTTTCAGTCTTGTCTTCTACGGTAAATCTGACCGCTTCGCCTTTCATGAGCCATTCCTTCTCACCGGCTGCGGTATATGTCTCAGCGCTGAAAGTCGTTTTTGCCGTCTCATCGTCTTTGTAAATCGTATA
Source organism: Faecousia sp. (assembly GCA_051867015.1). Taxonomy (GTDB): domain Bacteria; phylum Bacillota; class Clostridia; order Oscillospirales; family Oscillospiraceae; genus JAZOXB01. The sequence continues at coordinate 24,103 of JBJDYD010000140.1, forward strand.
CTGTACTTCTTCGCTTACATTCCCGACACTATCTACAACTTTAACGGCAATAATGTTCTCACCGTAATCAAGCGCGCCATAGGAAATTGTAAAGTTTTCTTCAAATGTTTGCGTCTCAAATGTAAATTCTCCGTTGTTGGGAATATTACCGCTATCATTTGTTACTTCTACTGTTTTCCCGTTCTTTGTAGCTACGGTTACACTGACTGTTTGGATACCCGAAGGCTCACCGTTGGGTTTTACACTCAAATCAGTAACGTTGAACTCTACCGGCTGTCCGTCTTTGACCCACAGCTTGTTCCCATCGGGTGAATATGTATCCGCGCTAAAGATTGTCTTTGCTGCTTCGTCGTCTTTGTAAATCGTATACCGAACTTCTTCACTTACATTGCCGACATTGTCTACAACTTTAACGGTAATAATGTTCTCACCGTAATCGAGCGCGCCATAGGAAATTGTAAAGTTTTCTTCAAATGTTTGCGTCTCAAATGTAAATTCTCCGTTGTTGGGAATATTACCGCTATCATTTGTTACTTCTACTGTTTTCCCGTTCTTTGTAGCTACGGTTACACTGACTGTTTGGATACCCGAAGGCTCACCGTTGGGTTTTACACTCAAATCAGTAACGTTGAACTCTACCGGCTGTCCGTCTTTGACCCACAGCTTGTTCCCATCGGGTGAATATGTATCTGCGCTAAAGGTTGTCTTTGCCGCTTCGTCATCACAATAAATATCAAAGGACTGCTCTGCATTCATTGCGTTGCCAGCATTATCAACAGCCGATGTAACTTTTATAACATTCAAGCCAATACTCAGATTATTATATGTAATTTTAAATTTGTCGGTAAGGCACTTTTCATTGTTATAAATGTACTTGCCATTCTGGTATGTGCCATATGTACTTTCCATGCCTGCTGGTCCCATTAAGGCGATTTGCACTTCATTGAGTCCAGATGCATTGTCATACACATCAAAACATAACTCGCTGTCAGATTTCGCCCAATATTTCCCGTTGGAGCAATATGTATTTTCTTTAATACCAGTGAAGCTAACCCCCGGTGCCGTTGTTTCATACAGCAACACATTAGAAGGATATTCTCCATCTGAATTTGGCATCACATACGAAGTTGGCTGCACTTCCTCGCAAGTATTGCCGGCTGCATCCATTGCGGTGAAGGAGGCGATTGCCGCAACATCTTTTGTCAGGCACATTGCTGCATTCTCATCCGAAAGGGTAAAGATTGCAATGCCTTTCTCATCTGTCGTTTGCGTGAAAGCCTCTTTCTCTCCATTGCTTTCTAAATACAGCGTAACTTGAGATACCTGCTCTTTCGGATAGTCATTGCTATTTGCATTGATAGAATCGTCCTTAATGCTCACCTCAACCTCAACATTTCCATTAAAGAAGATGCCAAAGGTGAGGAAGTTCAAAACCTTATCCAAAGCACTTTGCGATTTTCTGATCGTAACAGATTCAATCTCAGGTGCTATCGTATCGAGGCGTAAAACTCCGGAATTATAAGAAGCAGGATTGCCGGACTCGTCGGAAACCAAAACCTTTAAATTGTACTCAGCATAACTATTCTCTGTATAAGGAATTTCAAATTCGGCAGTCCATTCCGTTTCACCGTTTTCCCATTTAATCTTATCTGCTTCGAGTTCGATTTCTGTCCCGTTCAGCTCAATCGTCGGCTTCACACCGTCTTTTTTGCTGTCAAGATAGTCGTCCTCAATTTTGACAGTTACTGTAATATTGCCGTTCGCAAAATGACCAAGGCTGCCGTTATCCCCTTCCACTTTGTAGCGTCCGGATTCATAATGCCCGTTTGCATAGTCATAGGAAACGGTAATCTTCGGAGCATCAGAATTTATCCCAAGCGTGTTGTTCTCATAGACAGCCGCATTACCGCATTCATCAGCAACGTTAATGGACAGCGCGCTATCGCCCTCATTGCTGATAGTAAAGGTCGCAACCCATTCCGTTCCGCCGTTTTCCCATGTGATCTTATCTGCATCGATATCGATTTCTTTACCGTTCAGCTTAATCGTCGGCGTTACTCCGTCTTGGGCAAAGTCGAGGTAGGCATCCCGGATGGTAACCGTGGCAGTAATGTCGCCATTGGAATAAACCTTCGCCTTTTCGCCTTCGCTGCTGTCGCTCGCAGATAACGTATTTTCGCCGTTTGTATACGTATAAGATACATCAATCGTCGGCTTCTGCGTATCAATCAGTAAACTCCCACTGGTGTAGCTCGCCTCGTTTCCGCACTCGTCAGAGACGTTAACAGACAGCACGTTTACGCCCTTATTGCTGATTGTAAAGGTCGCAACCCATTCTGTTCCGCCGTCTACCCATGTAATCTGATTTGCGTCGATATCGATTTCTTCACCGTTCAGCTTAATCGTCGGCGTTGCTCCGTCTTGGGCAAAATCGAGGTAGACATCCTGAATGGTAACCGTGGCAGTAATGTCGCCATTGGAATAAACCTTCGCCTTTTCGCCTTCGCTGCTGTCGCTCGCAGATAACGTATTTTCGCCGTTTGTATACGCATAAGCAACATCAATCGTCGGCTTCTCCGTATCAATCAGTAAGCTCTCACTGGTGTAGCTCGCTTCGTTGCCGCTCTCATCGGAAACGTTAACAGACAGCACGTTTACACCCAAATAATCGTCCTTGCCGATTGTAAAGGTCGCAACCCATTCCGTTCCGCCGTCTTCCCATGTAATCTTATCTGCGTCGATATCGATTTCTTCACCGTTCAGCTTGATCGTCGGCGTTACTCCGTCTTGGGCAAAATCGAGGTAGGTATCCCGGATGGTAACCGTGGCTGTGATATCGCCGTTGGAATAAACCTTTGCCTTTGCGTCTTCGCTACTGTCGCTGCTGTCGCTCGCAGATGCCGGTTCCCCACCCCATATATACGCATAAGCGACATCAATCGTCGGTGCCTTTTGATCCACGACCACGGTAGCGTTGTATGCTTCCGCAGCGTTCCCTGCAGCGTCCATTGCGGTCACGGTCAAGGCAAATTCCTCTTCCTGAGCTTCCTGATCCTCCTGATTCTCCTCATCCGGCTTACAAGGGAACGTTACTTCGCCGGTAAAGACGATGCTCTCATCATTACGATTCAAAGTAGGATTCTCGAGTTGTATATTCTCTTTTCCATTTACGACAACAGAATATGTAAAGGACTCATCGTTGTCGCTTGTTGCAAGGAATTCGTCCTCAATCCGGATCAACGCAGTGACGCTATTACCGTTTGAATAGTATTCTTCCGAATCCTTCACTTGCGTTGCATTGTAAGTTGCTGTAATCTTTGGCGGCGTATTGTCAAAGAGCATACCCTCCGTATCCGCGTAGGCAACATTGCCGACCTGATCAATCGCGCGAAGGATGAGGACGCACTCGCCCTCCGTCGGGTTCTTCTCAGGATTCTTGATTTCAGTTGTCGCTTCAGTGATCTCGATCCATTGGAGGTTATACTTCTCCATGACCTGCTCAACAACTGCGTCCTCCGTCAATTCAACCGCTGCATTATACGGGACAAAGGCATAACACCTGGCGGCAACACCGGAATCGTAATCCTGGTTGTCAGTGATCGTCAAGGTGTAGCTCTTCTCTGAATTATAAGCCAAAATCGGTCTAATACCTTCCTGTGCGAGGAGCCAAAGTTGCTTCCAAATATCGTTGATCACCACTGTCGGCTTGCAAGCATCCTGCCAAAGGACGAATCCATGCTCCTGCGTGCTTGTCGCGGCATAGATATAAGCAACATCATCTTTATCGAATGCGACATAATCAACATCAAAGGTATCCATGACATTCGCATTTGCTTCTGTGCGTTCAATCGTGCCTTTCGTAGAATCTACTGTCTTCCCTAAAACATTCGCGCAAGTATAGGAATAGACAGCATCCTCAAGTGCAGAAGTAATTGTAAGCGTAACTTCAGCTCCGTTGGTCACGCTTCCGCTGATGACCTCATTGTCACCCTGCTTGGCAGTGATTTCCGTATCGACCGTCCAAACGGCATAAAGGTCGATATCACGGCACTCTGAAGGATCCATCGCGGTAATTGCGCTGCCGGTTGTGCCGTCGACCTTACCGTCTTCCGATTTCTCCATCCAGCCAACAAATACAAAGCCCGTCTCCGTTAGCTGCTGCAGCGAAACGGCATCGTCTTCCACCGTATAGGTTTCTGTGTCAGGCATCGCTCCTACCGGCGTATGATAGGTGATTTCATACTCCACCGGCGTAAACACCACTTGCAGCTCGGTATCTTCCGTGATTGCGCCCGTAGTATAGGTCTCATCCACGGCGTTATCTTTACCGCTTACTGTCATTAATACCGTGCCGTCTGCTGTCTGCACCTCGGCAATGTAACCCTTTGCGCAATGGATGGAGATCGTACCGGTGCTGCCGTAATCGATTGTCTGCTCCAGCGGATCGTCCACGCAATTCCCCTTCTCTGCGTTCTCTTCAGAATCCTCAACGGAAACCGTCAGAACATTCGTATCGATCAGGATTTCCGCCGTGACCGTAATATCACCGGTCGGGGTAAAGCTATGAGTAAACTCCTTTTGGGTCTGATTCTCGACTGCGGCTTTATCCTCATCCGTTACGGGGAAGACGGTATTGTCTCCTTCTTTAACGCTGACAATATGATGGTTATCGTACGCATAAATGGTATATGTCACTGTATCGCCTTGATAGTCAACAAAGAACGTGCCCGGGTCATACTCCGTGTTATAAACAGTTACTTTTCCGTCCTTGACCTCAAAGCTAAGTGTATGCGGACGAACCTGATCCATTCCATCCTGTGTCATCAGCTTAAAATCCTGCGGAACACAGGAAACCGTCATGGTCTGCTCATAGATACCATCGCGGTTCCAGTCAAACCGAAGGTCATAAGACAATTCTTGGTTTGCTTCCCACGATTCTTCCGTCAGAGGCATCCAGAAGGTCAGGTAGTGCGGCGCAGTTGAGGAGTCCTTCAAAACGTTGAAGTTCTTCCTGTCGCTCCACTCACCGCCGTTCACTCTTCTCTGATAATAAACAGGATTATTATCCTCCGCAGCGAAATCGTACTCCATGCCTTCGGGTGCGTTGATCTTAACGCCGACCCACCAGCCGTCCTGATATCTGCCGATAGAGGTATCCTTCGGTGCCCAAAGAAGTTCGACCTTGCCGCCGTCGATGCTCGATGCCGTCGGATGCGTCAGATCGCTGTTATCGACCGCCATTCCGTCAGTCAGGCTGTCCAGCGTGCCGTAGAGCGGGTCGGAGGGATACTGATAGGAAGCGTCATCGCTCTTTTTCAGCACAATATTCTGCGGATCAATGTCGATCGTTACAACTTGCGTCATATCCTCAGCAAAGTCGCTTCCCGTCCAGTCGAACTTCCACTGATAGCTCAGATGCGTTCCGCCGTTCAGCGCTGTTGCAAGGTATTCTTCATTGACAAGTCCCCAAAGAGTAATATAGTGCGGCGCGTTCGAGGAGTCCTTGCTCTTCCAAAACTCGCCGATCGAGCCGTTGCCGCGCTGATACTTCACCGTCGTCAGCTCCGCGTCGCTCATTCCCTCCGGCGCAGTGACCTTGATGCCGATCCACCAGCCGTCCTGATATCTGCCCGCGGCTGCGTCTGCCGGATACCACTGCAGTTCGATCTCCTCAGGGGTCTCTACCGTTGTCGACGAGGTTTTATTGCCCGTTACCACGCAGGTCTCTGCGCCGGTCAGGACGCTGACATCGCCGAAGATCGGATAAACCTGCTTCGTACCGTCCTCGCTTTTCAGAATGATATTCTGCGGGTCAATGTCGAGCTTGACGATTTGTGTTTTTCCCGTCGCAAAGTCGCTTTTTGCCCAGTCAAATTCCCACTGGTAGGTCAGGTGCGTTCCGCTATTCAGCGCGTTATACAGGTATTCCTCATTGATCAGTCCCCAAAGAGTAATATAGTGCGGGGCGTTCGAGGAATCCTTGCTCTTCCAAAACTCGCCGATCGAGCCGTTGCCGCGCTTATATTGCACCGTCTCCAGTTCCGCATCACTCATTCCCTCAGGTGCCATCACCTTGATGCCGATCCACCAGCCGTCCTGATATCTGCCGACAGAAGCGTCAGCAGCGGACCATTTCAGTTCGACCGGCGCGGGGTTGCTTATCGTCGTGTTTGCTCTCTTGCTGCCGGTTATAGTGCAGTTCGCCGGACCCGTCAGTACGCTGACTTCACCGGCAAGAGGATAGACCTGTTGTGTGCCATCCTCGCTCATCAGCGAAATATTCTCCGGATCAATGTCGATCTTAACAATCTGGGTTTCTCCCTCAGCGAAGTCGCTTTTTGCCCAGTCAAATTCCCACTGGTAGGTCAGGTGTTTTCCGGCATTCAGCGCGTTATACAGGTATTCCTCATTGATCAGTCCCCAAAGAGTAATATAGTGCGGGGCGCTGAGCGAATCCTTGCTGCTCCAAAAGCTGCCAATCGTGCCATTACCGCGCTTATATTGCACCGTCTGCAGCTCCGCATCGGTCATTCCCTCCGGCGCAGTCACCTTAATGCCGATCCACCAGCCGTCCTGATTTCTGCCGACAGAAGCGTCAGCAGCGGACCATTTTAGCTCTACCGGTGTTTGGTTGCTCACAGTCGTGTTACCGCTCTCGCTGCCACTAACGGTGCAATCCTCCGCACCGGTCAGCACCGTAACCGCCCCGTATGCCGCGCCCTCAGTGGCACGTGCTGTCGGCGCGGCGGGGAGCATCGTTCCCATGCAGAGCAGCAACGCAAGCAGCACGGCAACGAAACGAATCACTCCACTACCGTTCTTTCTTTTCATCGTTCGATCCCTCCAAATGATGATTATTGTTCTCTTGCTTTTTTTCTTTTCTGATATTTACCGCGTTTCCGACACCAGCGATAGTTCTCACCGTTCAGCAAGCCATGCATCTGTACGCTGAAGAACAAAAGTGCGAAGAAAACAAAGGTCACACTGTTCTCCGCAGCAATGATCGCTAACAGCAAAAAGCCTGTCAATGAAATCAGCATCAGTTCGTCCATCAGCAGTGCCGGAATATTTGAAAATAAGTGAAAAAAACCCCAGCTCTTAACGCCGCTCCGCGCGTCCGCCTGCCGTTTTCTACGCGCGCGGTTGAGCAGGAGCAGCATCGTATACGCCAAAAGTGTTGTCAGCCAAAATGCACCTGCCATGAGGAGAAGCAGATCGCTATGCCCTGTATTCCTTTTTTCCGCAGTAACGCGCGGAATGATAAAAAGGCAGGCGCTGTTTAAGGTCATAAACAGCATCGACAAACGCAGAAGATATATCGGCGGTCTGCGCTTGCTCATGCTCAGATCACCTCATCTGTGCTGACAAAAACAATGTTTTTCTCAATCACGAAGTTCGGATTGATGCTTCTGCCCTGACTCGGCAGCACATCGGTTCCCTCCTGCTGCCGCTGCGTCGCCGTTTGCGCTTTTCTCTTTAAACGGACGCTCCCGGTGTCACGCTTCAGTTTCGCGTTCTTCTCCAGCTCCTCAAACACATTGACCTTATTGCGCTGGTGCTGGCTTAACGCGTTTTTGTTGCGGATCTCGTTAATTTGCTTTTGCTCCAGCACGCCGTGCATATCTTTGAACAGCATCGGAACATGGAAGCCGAAGAACATCGCGATTGCCGCGACAAGACTGATCGCTGCGAGGACAAAACAAATGATTATAAAATACAGGTATGTAACACTCATTCTGCCGTTCCTCCCAAAACGATGTCCTTATAGAGCGCTTTGATCTTCTCCGCAACGGTATCCTCTAAGTAGCTCAGCAGAGCATCCCGCCGCTCGTTGTCCACGCTCGAATCACTCAGCGTGCTGACCGAGCGGTACATCGTACGATAGATACTTGCAATATCTTGTGAATTCACCTTATTATCATAGAATTCGTCGATCGACTGATAGATCACAGCGGCAAGCAGCTCGACCGTCGAGAGACGCACCTTCGGGGTCACGTCGCCGCTCTCCTCTGAAGTCATGTTGAGAAGCTCCTGACACCACTGAAAATATGTCTCAAACGGATCATCAATCGTTGCCTGGATACCGACAAGGCGCGCCGTTTTTTCCGGAAGCGTAAAGGTCTCGTCTTCGTTGCTCATCATCTTATCCGATAATCTAAAGAACACGGAGATCATATAGTATGATTTTGCCAGTGCCGACTGCTTCTCCGTGAGCGGTGAAGCAATCGTCTGTGCCTTGAGCTCTTGCTCACCATCAAGCACATTTTCAAAGTACTTCTCCGCTGCGCTCAAGCGATCCTCCGCTTTCGGCGTGTCATAACAGAGCCAAATCAGATTACCGAGTTGATAATTAACCTTAATATAGTCCTCCAGGGAGGTCTGTCTCAGCTTGCTCAATCGAGCCTGAGAAAAGTAATCCAAATTGATCGTGCTGTAGTAGACTTCTCCCTCCGGCAGCGTTTCTTTTTCATTGGTATCAACACGGATCGTATTGATTTTATTCGTGAGCTCATCTGCAAGACCGATATAAGCATCGGGGCGGGACTCGTCAATCTCAAGCGCCTGCGCATAGGAGGTAATCGTGCCGGTGCTCAGGCAGTATTCATAGCTCTCCGTGACTTCCTTATTGCCCAAATAAATACCGAGGAAGCCTCCAACCGTAAACACACCCGCCATCACTGCCGTCACAAAAAACATCGTGAGCTTTCTTCTGCGCTTGCTTTTATAAGTCTCCTCGAATTTGTCAAGGTTTTCCAGCACATACATGATCTCCGAACAGGACTGGAAGCGATCGTTCGGATCCAACTGCGTGCATTTTTGGATCATCCATTCCAGTCCGCTGGAGAGGGTCGGATCCCAATGACGGATCGGATAGATCTCATACGGAGGATCGGAGGGATTATGTCCCGTGACGATATGATATAGTGTAACGCCGAGGCTGTAGATATCCGTCCGCGCGTCCGTTTGACCGCGGTCGCCGAACTGCTCCGGCGCAGCGTAGCCTCTTGTGCCGATATTCACCGTATCGCCGCTCTTGCCCTCTTTGTATTCTCGCGCAATACCGAAATCCAACACGCAAATGCTGCCGTCAGGCTTTAGCACGATGTTTGCGGGCTTCATATCGCGGTAGATGATCGGCGGCGTTCTGGTGTGCAGATAGTCCAATATCTCGCAAAGCTGCTTCGCCCATTCAATCACTGCTTCCTGCGGCTGTGCGCCGTACTCCTCAATGACCTTATTCAAGGGCTCACCTTCGATATAGTCCTCAACGATATAAACCGTTTGATTCTTATCAATGATATCAACGATGCGCGGCAGTCTCGGGTGATCCAGCTTTTTCATCAGCTCCGCTTCATTCAGCAAAGCGCGCAGCGCCATTTCCCTGCTTTCGTCACCCTTATCCTTACGGAATTCTTTGATCGCCCATTGCTTATTCAGGCGTTTGTCCATAGCAAGATAGACCACGGACATGCCGCCGCGTCCAATCTCTCGCAATATTTCATACTTACCGTCGATGATTTCGCCCAAAAACGCCACTCGTATTCCTCCCCTTTTCATGTTGCTCAAAAGGCAAAACATTTCGCAAAGCAGCTCTTCTCCGCAACCTCATTTTCTGTTTCAGAACAGGAATTCAAACATCCGGTGAAACTCTGTATCAAGCCGCAAAAACTCCATTGAGTGCCGCTGCCGATTTGTTCAAAGTTTCCTTAAAATTTAGAAAGGATATTGAAAAACTGATCCTTATAATGGAGCTGAAGGCTGATTGCCGCTTTGCCCGGCATCTGCTTACCCAATCACCTTTATCATGATCGATGTAATATTATCGCGCTCCCCACGCGCCTTATTGGCCTCTATCAGATCAATCAATCCTCGCTTCATTGTGCGTTCTTCCTGGTGCAGCGCCGGAGACAACACGCCGAGCATCTCCTCCTCACGCACTTCATGACGGAATCCGTCACTGCAGAGCATGAATGCCTCGCCGAGGTTGATGCGTCCAAAACCATACTCCGGTTGAACATTTTTCGAAGCGCCGACGCACTGCAGGAGGATATTCTTTCTCTTATCCACTCTCGCCTGCTCCGGCGTCAGCCGATGTTGCTCCACTTCTCTTGCCACTACGGTCTGATCCTTGGTCAACTGTACAATCTCAGTGGAAAGCTTATACAGCCGACTGTCGCCGACTTGTGCAAAAAGATACTCTCTGTCAAAAAGGAGCACCGCCGTCAGCGTCGTGCCGAGAGAAATTCCGTGTTCATCGCCGTATCGCATAATACGGTTGCTTTTCTCAACAATCATCCTGTCCCATTCGTCCCGAATATTGGAAAGCTGCTGCCCTGCCGCCACACGATTGGGCAGGCTGTTTTCAAACCAATTCGAGAACTCATTGACGATCAGCGCACTTGCAAGTTCTCCGCTTTTCAAACCGCCCATGCCGTCGCAGAGCACTGCAAGCGCAATATTCATGTTTGGCGTTCTTGCTGTCTTTAAACAAAACGCATCCTGATTGATTTTCTTAACGATTCCGGTATCCGTATGTGCGGCAGACAAAAAATTAACCATAAAAATTACCCCTCAATTACGACCTGAAAAAATTCCGTTCCAAGGGAAAAGAGTGCGCCGTTATATACTTCCGTCTTGACGCCGGGCTGAAGTCTCGTTCCTTCTAAGAAACTTCCGTTCGTAGAAAACATGTCCATCAAGTAACATCTTCCGTTTTCCAGCGTCACTGCCGCATGGCGATTGCTGACGCTTCGGTTTCCCGCAATCGCATAGCAAGCGCCGCTCTGCTCTTTCCCCAGTACAAGACTTCCTCCGCGAATCGGAATACGTTCCCCCGTGTTGCAGCGCAGCAGTGCTACCATAGGTTCAGGTTGCCGTTTCGGCGCATTTGCTCCAACGGCTCGCTCGGCAGAAAGTAATGTGGTATCCTCCGTATCATTCGTCGGTTGTCTTTCCTCGAAAGGCATCGCTTGCATGGCAGCAAGCCGACCGGACTTGGAAGAAAGCAGCGTGGTGTCCCCCTCCGTTTCCGGCGGCATCTTCGGCTGCCATTCGTCTTCTGCCGGCGCATAGCGCTCCGACGTTACAAGCCTGCCG
>JBJDYD010000141.1:0-110676 GCA_051867015.1 Faecousia sp.
CTTGACCTCCCCGACCTCGGAGAGTTTGTATGTGATAATTCTTGTGGAATTTAGGTTTCAATTGTGCACCGATGCTTGTCAGCCGCCTCTTGCCGGGCCATTGCCTTTGAGAAGCTTTTCGGCACGTTTCTAATCTCTATGTAACACTGAAGGTAAAATACATCGTTTGAGGTGCAAATCGTGAAGAAATTACTTATATTTCTGTGCCTCCTGCTGCCCTTACAGGCGTTTGCGGCGGACAACGATGAGATCAAGGAAATCTTTCCCGTTGAGGATCAGAAGCCGGAGCTTCTCGATGCCCTATATGAGGCAGATATCACCTCCATCCGTAAGGCCATTGATCTCGGTCTCATCACCTGCCGCGAATTGACGGAGTATTATCTTGAGCGAATTGAAGCTTATGAAGCTACCTTTCATTGCTTTATTACGCTCTGTGATAACGCGCTTGAAGAGGCTGACAAACGCGACGCTGCCATTGCAAACGGAACGGCAGAGGGCGCGCTCTTCGGTATCCCGATTGTTGTAAAGGATAATATTGACTACGCCGGCTATCCGACCACAAACGGGTATTCTTACGATTACTCGACGGCCTCCGAAAACGCCGCCGTCGTGCAGAATTTGCTTGACCAAGGTGCAGTCATTCTCGGAAAAACCAATATGTCTGCCGGCGCGCAGGATGCAATCAGCTCCGTCAGCGATTTGGGAATAGAGACGTTCAATGCATATAATCCCGGGCTTGCCTCCGGCGGCTCCTCCGGGGGCAGCGCGGCAGCCGTTTCGCTGAATCTTTGCGTTGCAGGCCTCGGCACCGATACGAATGTATCTCTGCGGTATCCCTCCGCACTGAACGGCTGCGTTTCCATGCGTCCAACCGTCGGTCTTCTTGACCGTGAGGGCTGTGTGATTCTGAATTACTCGCGGGATACGCCCGGCGCAATCACCCGCACCGTAAAGGATCAGGCAATCATGCTGGACGTGTTGACAGGCGGTGAGACAAACTATGCCGAAAATCTGGATGCAAATGCACTGGAAGGTATGCGTATCGGCGTGTTGTGGGAGCTGTCTTATCCCATTGCAAATTCCTATGACAGAGAAGAGTCGGACCTTGACGAGGAGATTCTGATCGCTTTTGAGGATGCCGTCTCTGAGTTCATCGCTTGTGGTGCCGAAGTCGTGGTCATTTCCATACCGGAGGTTTTCAACTATTCGGCTTATGACGGCGGCGGTACATATCTGCGGGAGCAGGTAAATGCGAAGCTGGAAGCCGTATTTGAAGAGAACGAGATTTCCGCATTGATCTTTCCCTCCTATCTCCACACGCCGGACTACAACGTGACCGAGCATCCGACGCCTGCTGATGACTACGCATATATCTGCAACTGCGCCAAGCTCTCCCCCATCGCCGGCGTGCCGGAAATCACAATCCCAATCGGCACGCATTCCCGCTGCGCGGGGATTGGAATGGAGATTCTTTCGTTAAACAATTCCGAACAGCTTTTGCTCGATATCGCCTATTCCTACACGGAGCAGTATGACCACCGCCAAGCTCCTGAAGCTGCGCCGAGTCTATATGCTTCAGGTCAAACGCTTACACTGACTGAGTATATCGCGCGATATCATCAGAAGCAGATGCAGGCGCAGGTGCTCCAAGCTATGGCAGCCGATGGCTTCGGCGCCGCTCCGTCAAGCAGTGAAACCGAGCCGCCGGAACCGGACGCTGCTGCGTTTGACTTTGCCTCCGTCCCCACATCAACCGAGTCAAAAACCGGCGGCAGCTTTTCCCTATGGGTTATTCCGCCGGTTCTTGCAATCGGTTTGCCGATCGCATTCTTGCTGTACCGCCGCAGAAGACGCGGAGAGTGAAATGAAAGCTATCCCTCACATACCGCTGCGCATTTCCCGGTGCGAAGCCATATTTCATTTCACAAATCCCCGAAGAAAAGCAGAAATGTTTCGAAGGAGGGTTGACGATGCCTTTTGACATTGTAAGAAACGATATTACCAATATGCAGGTAGATGCCATTGTAAACGCAGCCAGCCGTCTGCCTCGGGTCAATGCCGGAGTTGACTCCGCGATCCATAAAAAAGCCGGTCCTTCACTGCTTGCGGCTCGGAAGGAAATTGGATACATTCAGCCGGGTACCGCAGCAATCACTCCGGCATTTGGCTTGGACGCGGAGTATGTAATCCACGCTGCTACTCCCACATGGATTGACGGTCTGCATGGTGAAGCAGAATCCCTGCGCGCAGCTTACGATATGTGTCTGAATTTGGCGGCGAAGTACAACTGCGATTCCATTGCATTCCCTCTGCTGGCCTCAGGAAATCACGGATTTCCAAAGAGCAAGGCTCTGCAAATTGCCATCGGAGCCTTCAGCGCGTTTCTCATGGATCACGATATGCAAATCTACCTTGTGGTTTTCAGTCGTGAGAGCGTGAAGCTGTCTGAAAAGTTGGTGCATAATGTCCGCTGTTACATAGACGAAAACTATGTCGCAGCCTTTGAGAATGAAACCTACGGCGGTTCCGATGAACGGCATCGCCGGAAGCACTGGCGGGAACAGCGAGTCACGGAGACGCAGGAAGCGTGCATGATGGCTCCCTGCGCCCCGATGCCCTGTGAGAAAGCGTCTGTCGGACTAAGTCTGGATGACTTTATTAAGAAAAAGGATGCCGGGTTTACGGAAACACTCCTCTCTCTTATTAAGAAAAAGGGGCTGAAGAACTCCAACGTTTACAAGAAGGCAAATATCTCCAAACAGCATTTCTCCAAGCTCATCAACGACCCCAATGCCAAACCCTCCAAGCAGACCGCCATTGCGTTGTCCCTTGCGCTGGAACTGGATCTGGATGAAACGAAGGATCTGATCGGCAGGGCGGGATATGCACTAACCAATAGCAGCACCTTTGATCTGATCATCCGGTACTTCATTGAGCATAAGCAGTTCAATGTCATCGAAATCAATATTGCCCTGTATGAATTTGACCAATCTTTACTCGGAGCCTGAAACGTCCACTCTCAGTTGACCAATTCCATCGTTAAACCTCCTATAATGTGGGTGTAAGTTAAAACACACCGGATTATAGGAGGTTTTTATCATGAAGAAAAATTTGACTGAAATCGTATTCATCCTGGACCGCAGCGGCTCTATGGCAGGTCTGGAGGAGGACACCATCGGCGGCTTTAATGCCATGATTCAGAAGCAGAAGCGTGAGCGCGGCGAAGCCTATGTTTCCACTATCCTCTTCGACAATCACAGCGAAGTCGTTCACGACCGTGTGGAAATTCAGAAGGTTCCGCCCATGACCCGCAAGGAGTACTATGTCCGTGGCTGCACCGCACTGCTGGATGCGGTGGGCAAGGCAATCCACCACATCGGCAATGTCCATAAATATGCCAGAGAGGAAGACCGTCCCGAGAAAACCCTGTTCGTTATCACCACTGACGGCTTGGAAAACGCCAGCCGGGAGTACACCTATGACCGGGTGCGAAAGATGATCGAACACGAAAAGGAGAAATACGGCTGGGAGTTCCTGTTCCTGGGAGCCAACATGGATGCTGCAAAGGAAGCCGCTCGGTTTGGCATTACGGAAGATCGAGCTGCCAACTATCATGCTGACCACATGGGCACCGCTGTTATCTATGAGACTGTCAGCGAAGCGGTCTGCAATGTTCGGGCTTCCCGCCCCATGTCCGCGGATTGGAAGCGCCGGGTTGATGAGGACTACAAGAAGAGAGGCAAATAATGCGTAAGAACGACTCGCATGCAGATTCCTTTATGTATGAAATCCGCAGCAATGAATCTGACGGCACCCCCACCGGAACCGGTGGGGGTCTGCCGCGGATTTTAGGCGTCCGGCAGTCATCGGTATTCTCTCAAAGATTCCGGGATAGGAGGTAAAAGAAATGTACGGAGCAATTCTGGGTGACATCATTGGCAGCCCTTATGAGTTTGATATGGGCAACAAGAGCAAGGATTTTCCGCTCTTTTCAAAGAATTCCATGTTCACCGACGACACGGTGATGACAATCGCAGTTGCGGAAGCCTTCATGAACGCACCTGACGATGAAGAAATCATTCGTGAGCGGTTGATTCAGTCCTTGCAGAAATGGGGGCATCGGTATCCCGGTGCCGGTTATGGACTTCGGTTCAGCGAGTGGCTGGATTGTGACAATCCGCAGCCCTACGGCAGCTATGGAAATGGCTCTGCCATGCGTGTATCCTCCGTTGCATGGTTCTATGACGATCTGGATACCGTCCACCGAATGGCGCGCCTCTCCGCAGAGGTGACCCACAATCATCCGGAAGGTATCAAGGGCGCGAAAGCAACCGCTTCTGCCATCTTTCTGGCCCGCTCCGGCAGAACCAAGGCGGAGATCAAGGCTTATATCGAGAAACAATTCAGCTATGATCTAAGCCGTACTTGCGATGAGATTCGTCCAAGCTACCGCCATGTGGAATCTTGTCAGGAAACCGTCCCGGAGGCGATCACCGCTTTCCTTGAGGGCAATTCTTTTGAGGATGTCATTCGTACCGCCGTCTCTCTCGGCGGCGATTGTGACACCCTGACCTGCATCGCCGGTTCCATCGCAGAGGCGTTCTATGGTGTGCCGGAGAAGCTGAAGCAAGAATGCAAAATCAGACTGACGGATGATTTGCGAGATGTACTTTCACGGTTTGTAAACTCGATTTCTATATCTGTTTAAATGCCCCGTTTATAAAGACAATACAGCACAAGGACTTTTCCAGAGCAAAAGGCTGATAGTTAAGATACACAATGTATCAATACTATCAGCCTTATTGGTACGGGTGTTCATAACGGACTCAATCAAAAAACCGCCGAACACCAGATTCCATGAAATCAAGCATTTCATCTCAGCACAAATACATCCTTCCGGATTTACAAAACCATTGAACGATCTTTCCAGTCGCGATTGTATTTCTTTTTGTAGTCAACTCTGAGGTTCTTGTGGACAATAAGTAGTCGTTTCCCTAAATTTATGCCGTTCTTTGTTTTCATTGACGAAATTTCTTCTTCGGACTTGGCGATGAAGTCGCCGTATGTAAATACTTTATATCGATGTAGCACAATAAGTTCATTAGGACCTAATGAATAGTCCTTTACTCCCAACTTCTTTGCCAGGAATGCCTCCTCATCCAATGGCGGTGAGAACGGCACACATTTATTTCGTCCTGCTACAAACTCAGCGGCACTCATTGAGTCAATGTGTTCAGATTTAGCCCAGACTTGAATGGTCACATCATCGGAGATCAATATGACTGGACGATTGCCGTGAAGCTTGTAGCGAAGAGCAACTGAGAATATGTTCTTGTCATTGACTGTGCCGATAGCATCATCATCCGTAATTTTGTATGCATCCGGCAGCAGAGCAGGGTGACCGTCTTCAAAGTCAAAAGCGATAGAACATTTTTTTGCCCTGATAGCCTTCAATGCTCGATGCCCCATAGTACGAAGATCAGTCGTCATCCCGTTCTTCTTGTGGTTCTCTAATTCTTCGTTGACGGTTTTCGGAGCCCTGACAATTTCTCTATCCGTGATATAGTCCAGAAGATCTAATTGGTTTTCAATAGAGCAGGTATCAAAAACAATGACTCTCTCGAAGGCAGTAAAAGCATCAAGCTCGTCTTGTGTAAATTCAAGGCGCTTCTTCTGATCGATTATTGCTGTCTGTGCGGCAATGGTTTCTGCCATTGCTGTTTTTTCTTCCTCAGACATTGCGAGTTGCGCTTGAACCGTCTCAAGTTGTTCAATTAACTCCTTATTCTTAGCTCGTCCTTCTTCCAGTTCCACATTAATTCGTGCAGTTTCGGTTTCATCTCTTGAAGTGCTGAGCTTCGATTGGAGAGCTGCAATCTGCTGTGTGTTCTGAGAAACCATTTGCATGATCGAAGACAGCACACCCTCAAACCTTTTTAGGTCAGGTTGTGCTTTTTCGCTTTTGGGAACTTCATACTTAGGCACTATACTTTCGCGCTGCTTCGGTGAAGCTATATCGGGGGAATTGCTGATCTCCACAATATCTTCTGGAAAGATTGGGATTTCAATAGGTCGCTCTTTCTTCTTGCTTGTGGTTTTGGGAGTTACTGTTGACGTTTTTTCTGGCTTAGCTTTGGGTATTTCCGCCGGTTTTGTACACATAGGTGCTGGAGGTGTTGTACCACCTTCAATCGCAGAAATCATCTGTTTATAGTATTTCCATTCGTCGGTGTCAGTTAAGCCAAATGCTACAACCTCGCGCTCTATCTGAGAGCCGTTTATTTTTGTGCCTGGATTTTTGGATTTGCATTCAGCAGCTTTCAAAAGCAGCAACTTTACTATTTCCTTCTGCCTTTCGGCATACTTCTCTCCAAGTCTATCGGCTGTATGGAGATCGGCAAAAAACATAGTAGAATCGCGTAGGATCTGGCGCAGCGTGTCCGTATGTATTTCTGCATAGTTTAAGTCCAGAAACATTGCAGGAGGCACATCTTCTGTAATGTCTAATACAACTTGAATACAGTTAGCAGCAAGTTCATACTGATCTGCTCTGATATACAAAGATGCAAGCATTCTTCGTGCGTCTACATATATGCTCTTATTAACTGCCACCGAAAGCCCGTGATTGAAGCACTCGTTGATATAACCGATCAACTCTTGCGTTGAACATAGATCACCGGCATACTCGAACAGATATTTTGCTCTCCAATAGACAGCCTCCCATGTTAGGTTATCAGGGGTGCGTAAGTCTGAAATGAACTCATCGCACTTCGAGCCGTCTGAATATTGGGATATTATGTTTTTGTTCAGTGTTGCGATCATAATTAGCCCCTACATATTCTTTGTATTTCGATAGCGTACTTATCGAAGACTACCGAGTACCACGCCTCATTCATGATATACTTCTGCATGAAGGTAGTAAGGTCAGTTTTCTTCCGTACATTCTTGCTCAGGTCAGCAACAAGTTTTGTGTCCTTGACGATCTTCTTCATTTCATCGGTGTTGAACACTTTTACCTCATGCGTGTAATCACCGGCGGTAAAAGTAATAACAATTGGACATTCAAAGCGTTCAAGTTTTTTAAGCTTTATGCCTTTGTCTCTGGACACCAGATCATATACTGCTTGCAGTCGTGCCTCGGCATCAGGATTGATCAACACCTTCAATGTTGCTCGCTTGCCCATCCAATATGTGCAGGAAAAATCAATTCCGTAGAAGTGACCGGCATTGTCGCAGAATAGCGTTTTTTCAGAAGGAGCAACCTCGGAAATCAGCAACTCGTGAGGGAAGCGGCATAATGCAATCTCTTCGAGCCGGTGTTCCAAATTCACATTTGATTTCCAATCACGCTCAACAAAACGCATACCCTTGAGAGCCGCGAACATCATATAGGCATATCTACGCTCATACTGATTAAGGTCTTCACAACCTCTGTTCATAAAGGCATCGTTGTCCGAAGAATCGAGGAACTTCATCAGAGCCGTAAATACCGGATGCCCATTGAGTTTAGCAAGGGCCTTTTCGGGATTCATATATGTGCTGGTTAGGAACTCCGCAATTACATCAAACAACTGCTGAGAATTCTGTCCAGGGACAGCCGTCAATACCGCATTGGCAATGGTCGAGATACACGCTCTGTCAATGGTGATGGTTTCGTGATCGAAGGACATAAACCACTTGACAACCTCTGCAATAACTGCTTTATCCAATTCATATCCATCTGAGGAGAGTAGAACAGCATCTTTCTCTGTGATTTCATCAATGGTTACAATTTTTTCATCCATTCTGCTCTTTTCGGTTAGGAAGGCCGCAAATTCCCTGAAAAGTAAGCCATTACTTCCGGAATGATTATCCAGCAAATCGAGGATATAAAAATCCACATTGGATTTCAAATTATCCATCTGCCAATTCTGAGTTTCGCGGAGAGAAAAATAAGCCATTGCTTTGAAGCGATTTCTCTTATTGATTGCTGCTGCTACTGCAGCAATTTGCTCTTCGGTTAAGAGAGCGTCCGCTTTCTCTGAGAGTTCAGAAACTAATTCTATTGAAAGGCGATCATCTGCCGCTTGAATGGTATCGTCAATGATAGCATACAGTTTCTCGGGAAACCAGAGATCAGGAGACGGCTTCCTAAATCTAATCTGATTCTCCTCATCCTCAAAAAGAATGGAGGTTAAGAAGGAAATTGGAATTTCACCACACACAAAAGCAGCTACGGTGTTCTCGGGTGCCTTGACAAGGTTTGCAAGTTCCGGCTTCAATACCAGACCTTCCTCATCGGCAACAACTAAATATGCCGGAATGACATCTGCGGAACTAAAATCAAATTCCAGCGCGACAGAGAAGAATACATCGTCGGTCTTCCAGCGCCTCATATCCTCAGAGACAACACCTTTGGTCAGCAAAAGAAAATACTTGCTCATAAAGCCGAAGGTCTTGTGTTGGAGGCTTTCTATTGTGTTTGAGAAACTTGTTACAGCATTGTTCATCAATGCCGAATAAACTTGATCTGTGTTTGAATTAAGATAATACCTCATGATCACTCCCACCTTACGATGTCCTTATCTGCTTTTCCTTCTCTATAGGCTCGCATCACATCAATATATCCGTTCCTATGCTCCGTACCCTGGTATATACCGAAGAAGTAGTGCGAAGCACGAGTAATAGCCACATAGACGAGGTTGATGTCTGTCTTTTCATCTCCCGATGAATCGATCTTATCAAATCTTGGAAGAATAACCTCATCAAACTCCAAGCCCTTCATTGTGTTGTATGACAGAACATAGATACCCTTTTTGTCAAAAGAGATGTCTCGATACTTTGAACCGGTTTTATATACATATACCCGGCCCGGAAAAGCTGCATTCAATTCTTCATAGGTTATAACTAACTGCTTAGGGCTGACAAATACTCCGATGTATGGAAGCGGGCGTCTGCGAATAATTGCCTTGATTTTTTCAAAAGGAATGCCATAACCGTCTTCTTTAATAAAGTGAGGCTTTTCGTAAACCGGCTCACGCGGATCTGCAGAATCTTGACGGTACACCTGAGACAGGTCGAAAACCTCTTTGTGGTTACGGAAGTTTTGATAAAGGGTATAGCGGGTACGGACGCCCAGTGCGATTGCAACATCTGTGATGTCTGTCCCTCCGGGTTCAATAGACTGCTGCGGATCCATCAGGCAAGTGATACTTTTGGAAATGTATTTCAAGGCTTCGATCAGTTCGATCGGAATGTCCTGAGCTTCATCCAAAATAATCGTATCATACTTGCCGTATGTAGTTCTTGCTCCCCATCTCTCAAAATCTATTTTGATCCGAGTCCAATCGTATGAGTATGGATTATCCGGATCAAGTCGATATCCATTCTTGCAATATAGTGTCTTGTCATAGAATTGCACCAGCCAAGAGTGCCATGTGTTTACGGTTGCCTTGATACCAAGACTTCTGACGGCAGACTCAAGATAAGTCATAAGCGGTCTTTTATAAACGAGCATTGCAACTTTCATTCCGGCATCACTCAGCTCGTGCGCACGAAAGACGGCAATAACCGTTTTGCCGGTGCCGGGCGCGGCAGAAACAAGAATATTCTTGTCATAAGGCAGCCCGGCAATCAACTTCTGCTCGTTGGTAAGCGCTGCATATTGGGGTATTTTGAAAGCCATTGTTTACCTCCTCCTTGATGTACTATCATGTTTTCAACACGTCATTCTCTTTGTGAACAAAGTGCACAAGAGAAAAGCAGATAAAGCCAAAATAAGAAATATATCTACTCTGTTATTTGATAATTCTCTCCGGGCCGTAAGGCAATCCACAACGGTGCAGTATATGCATAACAGACCCACGAAGCTCACGCTCGGAAATGCCGAAGTGAGTGGCTGCTTCCTCCGGTGTGTGGCACGTTTCCCCTTCCAGGCCCATAACATAGGCCGTGCGGATTGCGTGCCGACAGAGCTGTTCAGCCCGTTGTTTTATATTTTCAAGTTCCTGATCGGACAAGTGACGATATGGCATAGATGGCCTCCTTCTTTTATTTTTATTATATCATACATAGTAGATACTACTCTTGAGAAAATCAATGAAATAATTCTGAAAATCTCTTAAAACTTGAAAAAGAATGTTAATTTCGAGGACAAATAATTTTTTTCGAAGGGCTTGACAAAAACAGAAGTCAAGTAATACTGATCGAGCAATAGTGTCGAATATAATATTGAAAAACAGATTCACACATTCGTTTTTTCTGCTTCCTCCTGTTAATATGAAACCAACAAAACACAGGAGGTCAGGATATGGAACGACAAATTTATGACGAGCGTAATGGTTTATGGTACGAGCTGTGCGGGGGCTGTTATGTGCCTTGCTTGGAAGCACCTGAAAGCCCAAGGGTGGGCAAGTTCGGCAGGCTGCGGAACACTTTTCTTCGAGAACATCAAAGTGCGATTTACACCGGGATGCTGTTTGGCGGCAAGCTGAAGCTGAACGCCCTCTTGGAGGAAACCGACCGGCAGGCAAATGAGATGCTGGATCAATTGATCAGACAGTACGCCGCAGACGAGCAGATCACCGAAGAACTGAAAGCGAATGACCAAATGGCATGGGTGCAGACCATGAACAACATCCGCAACCGTGCTGAAGAGGTTGTCCTTTCCGAATTGATCTATTGCTGATACGACGCCCCAGCTATGAATGAAGAATCGTTCATAGCTGGGGTATTTGTTTTTCTATGGGGTTTTAGGAGGCAGTACCCCTAACAAGCGGAATCGTGGGATCGGAAATGATACCACAATTCGTTGCTTGTTAAGACAACACCGTTTTGAAGGAACGGCATCAGAAGCCCAGATCGGTCTGCGTGAATGCTTCGTAAGCCTGCCTAATACACTGGATGCGTTTATGGACACCGTTGTGATTGCGATATGAACGGCTGTATGAGGACAACGTGAGCGGGAAGGTAACGGACGAGTGGTTTATGCAGCTATCCCACAAGTACGAAGTGGAACGGTTGGAACTGAAGGAGAAAATTTCGGAAACCCGGAAGCGAATCGCCTCGCTGAATACCATGCAGCAGAATAAAGACCATTTTCTCGCCGCCGTTCGGAAGTTCATGGAGATGGAGACGCTGACCCCGCCGCTGCAGGAGCAGATTGACCACATCGACGTGTACAAAACGCAGGGAACTGGGAAGCCCCGCACCCAACGAATCACCATTTTTTACCGCTTTGTAGGCTGTATCGACATCCCCGAATCCCCGGACGATGAACTTTACACCGCCGATGCCCGCCAAGGCGTTGCTGTCAGGTACATCCACAAATTGGCATAAAAACAGCAGGCACAAAGCCTGCAAAACCCGTATCAAGGCAGAAAAATAGGGTGTTCATAACAAATCCGTTATGAACACCCGAAATGGTCCGGGCGACAGGATTCGAACCTGCGGCATCTAGCTCCCAAAGCTAGCGCTCTACCAAACTGAGCTACGCCCGGATTTTTTTGGAAGCTTTTTCGATTGCCTTAATACTATACACGATGCGAAGGAGAATTGCAAGCAAAATGTTTGTCTTCCGCTCCATGTTTGCAAAACTGCTGCTTTACTTTTCCGAAAAAAGCGTTACAATAAAGATAGACTCGACATATGCAAAAACAGCATTTTCCCTACAGACACAGAAGGAGGAGATTTCGTTTGGCACTGACTACTACGAAAGAATATCGCAATCAGGTCATGTATAGCATCTATGTCCGCAACTACAGCGCTGAGGGAACCTTTGAGGCTGTCCGCCGCGACCTTCCGCGTATCCGTAAATTGGGCGTAGATATCGTCTGGCTGATGCCCATTCATCCCTGCGGCGTGAAATGCCGCAAAGGCACGCTCGGCAGTCCCTATGCCATCTCCGATTATCGCGCCGTGAATCCCGAATTCGGCACGATGGAGGACTTCAAGCGCTTAGTGGACGCGATTCATGCGGAGGGCATGAAATGCATTATTGATGTAGTGTACAATCACACCTCGCCGGACTCCGTTTTGGCGCAGGAGCATCCTGAGTGGTTCTACCGTAAAGCAAACGGTGAACCGGGCAATCGCATCGGCGACTGGTCCGATGTGATTGATCTTGATTACGCCAATCGCGCGCTGTGGGATTATCAAATTGAAACGCTGAAGCAATGGGCCTCCATTGTCGATGGCTTCCGCTGCGACGTTGCGCCGTTGGTGCCTTTGGCATTTTGGCAGGAAGCCCGCAGTGCAGTCAGCGCGGTTCGCCCGGATTGCATTTGGCTGAGCGAGTCCGTCGAGCCCTGCTTTATCACCGGAACGCGGGCAGAGGGTATCCCTTCTCTCTCGGATTCCGAAATCTATCAGGCGTTTGACATCTGCTATGACTACGACATTTTCTTTGATTTCCTCGGTTATCTCAAGGGAGAAATCCCGCTTTCGCAATACGCCGACGCCGTCAATCGGCAGGAGTATATTTATCCCGACAACTATGTCAAGCTGCGTTTCTTGGAAAACCACGACAATAACCGCGCGAAGCAGTTGATCCCGGACGAGCGCTCGCTGCGCAACCATACCGCTTTCCTATATTTCCAAAAGGGTATGTCGCTGCTCTATGCCGGTCAGGAGGTCGAGGCAACGCATACGCCGAGTCTGTTTGACAAGGACACCGTGCGTTGGGACACCGGACATGACCTGACGCCGCTCCTGCATCGCCTGTATGAGATTAAGAAGCATCCCCTTTTTACGGACAGCAGTTACCGAGTGCAGGCGTTACCGCGTGACATTATGCTGGCAACGCATCATAAGCAGGGAAAGCAGCTTGTCGGCGTGTTCAGCCTCCGCGGCGAAGCGGGGCTCCTTTCCGTATCGCTTCCTGACGGACAATACCGAGATCTTCTCGGCGGCGGCATTGTCGAGATTCGCGCAGGTCGTTTCGGATGCAGCGGTGAACCGGTCATTTTCGAAGTTTAAGCTCCCGGCATATCGCAAATTTTGCGATATGCCGGATTTTTTTCGTCAGTCTGCTTTACGAAGCCGCTTTCTTTTGCTATAATGCATCAAAAAGCAAAAAATAACGAGGTCATATCATATGAGAATGAGAAAACGCAACAATTTGGAACCGCGCATGGAAGCCTGTTCGTCCATCTGGCTGCGCGACGCGAAATGCCTGCGCGGAAACTGGCGTTCTCTGATGCCGGAAGCGCGGGAGATTCGTTTGGAGGTCGGCTGCGGCAAAGGAAAATTCACCGTCGAAACCGCCGCCGCAGAGCCGGACGTCTTATTGATCGCCGTCGAGCGTGTCAATGAGGCAATGCTGCTCGGCATGGAACGGGCGCTGGAAATGGGCTTAAAAAACGTCTATTTCCTCTCACTGGACGCGGCGGAGCTTGAGGAATACTTTTCTGACGGTGAGGTCGATCTGATCTACTTAAATTTCTGCGACCCTTGGCCGCGGAAAAAGAATGCAAAACGCCGACTTACCTTCCGCACCTTTTTGGAAAAATATAAAAAGATTCTGCGCAAGGACGGCGAGATTCACTTCAAAACAGATAATGCCGCACTGTTTGAGTGGTCCCTCGGCGAGTTTGAAGCCTGCGGGTTAGAAATTCGCAATTTGACCCGAAATCTACATGAAAACGGGCCTGTCGGGATCATGACAGGCTATGAAGAAAAATTCTATCAGCTTGGCACACCCATCAACCGCTGTGAGCTGATCAATCGGGAGGTCAAAAATGGAGAAAATTAAAATGACGACGCCGCTCGTCGAGATGGACGGCGACGAAATGACGCGCATTCTCTGGAAACAGATCAAAGACGAGCTTCTTCTTCCTTATGTGGAATTGAAAACCGAGTACTATGATCTCGGTCTGCCGGAACGCGACCGAACCCGCGACGCAGTTACGCACGAGGCCGCAAATGCCATTAAAAAATACGGCGTGGGCGTCAAATGCGCCACGATCACGCCAAACACGCAGCGCATGAGCGAATACAACCTGCACGAGATGTGGAAAAGCCCGAACGGAACCATCCGCGCAATCCTCGACGGTACGGTATTCCGCGCACCGATCCTTGTCCAAGGCATTCGTCCCGTGGTAAAGAATTGGAAAAAGCCGATCACCATTGCACGTCACGCCTACGGAGATGTCTATAAGGCAACCGAGCTGCGTGTTCCGCAGGGCAAGGCGGAGCTGGTCTTTACGGACACGAATGGAAAAGAAACGCGCAAGACCATCTATGATTTTGAATGCGGCGGCGTTCTGACGGGACAATACAACAAGGACTCCTCCATCGCTTCCTTTGCCCGTTCCTGCTTCAACTACGCCCTTACAACGAAACAGGATCTATGGTTCTCCGCAAAGGACACCATCGCCAAAATTTACGACGGCACCTTCAAGCAGATTTTTGCGGAGATTTTTGAGGCGGAATATCGGGAAGCCTTTGAAAAAGCCGGCATTACCTATTTCTACACCCTCATTGATGATGCTGTCGCCCGTGTGATTCGCAGCGAGGGCGGCTTTATCTGGGCGTGCAAAAATTACGACGGCGATGTGATGAGCGATATGATCTCGACCGCCTTTGGCAGCCTTGCCATGATGACCTCCGTGTTGGTCTCCCCGGACGGGAACTATGAATATGAAGCGGCACACGGCACGGTGACAAAGCATTATTACCGCTATCTCGCGGGCGAAGAGACCTCCACCAATCCGATGGCTACCATTTTTGCATGGACAGGCGCACTTGCCAAACGGGGCGAGCTGGACGGCAACGAAGCGTTGGTTTCTTTCGCACAAAAGCTGGAGCGCGCCTCTGTCGCCGTGATCGGGAGCGGCACCATGACCAAGGATCTTGCAACCCTTTGGGAGGGCGATACGCCGAATGTCGTCACGAGCGCAGGCTTCATCTCCGCAATCCGCGCAAGATTGACGCAGGAATAATTTCCGATAAAAGCCATGTATGATAACACGCTTCTGCGGGTATCCTGTGCAATAGCAAACGGTGACGAAATCATGCCGCGTCATCCTTTGCAGCACAGCTCGCAGAGGCGTGTTCTCGCGTGATTTTACTTGTATTTTCCAAAAAATCAATATTTCTCGTATTTTTTGCAAAAAACTATTGCATCGAGTGAAATTGCACGCTATAATGAATTAGATACGCCCGAAAATACCAAAGTTACAAGGAAGTGCTTTATGGCTACCTCGAATAGAAGCGGAAAAAACAATGAGGAACTGATGACACCTCTGACCGCCCTGATTAACAAGGGTCGTCGCGACGGTGTCTTATCGGCATCCGAAGTTCTTGCCGCACTGGAAAAGTTGGATCTTTCCGTTGAAAAGATCGAGCAGGTCTATGATACTTTTGAATCCATGGGAATCCAAATTCTCAGTTCCGAGCCGGGTTCTGAGGAGGGCATGCAGGAGCTCATTGAGGACATTGATCTCGGTCCTGAGTCGATTGACGAGGAAGAACCTCTCGTTGATCCCGTTGAGCTTGCCGCTGAGTACAATCTTGATGACCCTGTAAGAATGTACCTCAAGGAGATCGGTCAGATTCCTCTGCTCAGCGCGGAAGAGGAGCAGGCGTTGGCAAAACGCGTTGTGGACGGAGACCAAACCGCAAAAAATCAACTCACTGAGGCAAATCTTCGTTTGGTGGTTTCTATTGCAAAGAAGTATTCCGGCCGCGGTCTTCATATCCTCGACCTGATTCAGGAGGGCAATACCGGTCTGATCCGCGCAGTCGACAAATTCGACTATACAAAGGGAAACAAATTCTCTACATATGCGACATGGTGGATTCGGCAGGCGATCACCCGCGCCATTGCCGACCAAGCGCGGACAATCCGCGTGCCTGTGCATATGGTAGAGGTCATCAACAAAGCAACGCGCTGCAACCGCAAGCTGGTGCAGGAGCTTGGCAGAGAGCCGACACTTGAGGAGATTGCAGAGGAACTGAATCTCCCCATAGAGAAAATCATCGAAGCAAATCGTACCGCTGCCGATACGCTTTCACTCGACACCCCCGTTGGTGACGAGGAGGATACGACCATCGGCTCTTTTGTCGAAGACGACAATACGCCCGGTCCGGCGGACGCTACCAGCAATGCACTGCTGGCGGAAGCCTTGAGCGATATTCTCTCCACACTGACCGAACGCGAGGCAGATGTCCTGCGTCTGCGTTTCGGCATGTATGACGGCAAAACGCACACACTGGAGGAAGTCGGTCAAATTTTCGGCGTGACGCGTGAACGCATTCGTCAAATCGAAAACAAAGCGATCCGCAAGCTGCGCCATCCGAGCCGAGCAAAGAAGATCCGTGATTTCTATTGCTGAAAGCCGCACCGCACTGTTGCGCGCTCATCCCGGCACTCTGCTTTTCGATACCGTGAACGGAGATAAGCCTCTCCCCAAAGCCGCTGAAATATGCAGCAGCTTTGGGAAGAGGCTTTTATTCTTTGCATTCCAATGCGGTCAAAAACTACTCTATCATTAAATGATATAGTCATTTCCCTCCGCTTCTCGCTGCATCAGATCGGCAATTGTAATATTGTCGAGATAATCATTGATAACCTGTTGCAGACCCTTCCATAACGGCAGCGTTCGGCAGGAAGTCACATGGGGACAAGCATCGGCATTCGGCTCTAAGCAGGATACCGGCGACAGAGATTCCTCTGTAAGGCGCAAAACGCTGCCCACGGTATACTGCTCGGGAGCCTTTGTCAATTTATATCCTCCGCCCTTCCCGCGAAGTCCGACCAGCATTTTGTCCTTGACCAGCAGCTTAATGATGCTTTCCAGATACTTTTCGGACATTTCCTGCCGCTCGGCAATCTCCTTCAGCGGAATGTAACCGCCGGATTGATGCTCTGCAAGATCAATCATCACGCGAAGCGAATAGCGCCCTTTGGTAGAAATCAGCATAGAATCCCCTCTCATTCCGATTTTATAAACCCATTATACAACAACGTATATAGGAAAATCAATCAATTTTTTCTAATTTTCCTATTGACAAATCCCTCCTCGCATCGTATAATCACATTAACCTACTTGAAAGGTTGGTATTATGATGAAAAGATATCACGCCTACCTCCGATGTTGTCGATGTTGCCATTGCTTCAATACTCTGTAATCAACCAAACACATCAAATCATTTAGGAGGAAATCACCATGAGTAAAATCTATACATCCGCTGACCAATTGATCGGAAAGACACCGCTGCTGGAGCTGGTTCACATCGAAAAGGAAGAAGGACTGCAAGCCCGTATTTTGGGCAAGCTGGAATATTTCAACCCCGCAGGCTCCGTCAAGGATCGCATTGCCAAAGCCATGATCGACGACGCGGAAAGCAAAGGACTCCTCAAGCCCGGCTCCGTCATCATTGAGCCGACCTCCGGCAACACCGGCATCGGTTTGGCTTCCGTCGCGGCAGCAAGAGGCTACCGTATTATCATCGTCATGCCCGAAACCATGAGCGTTGAACGCCGCCAGCTCATGAAGGCATACGGCGCGGAGCTGGTGCTCACAGAGGGCGCCAAGGGTATGAAGGGCGCTATCGCCAAGGCGGACGAACTGGCAAAAGAGATTCCCAACAGCTTTATTCCGGGGCAGTTTGTCAATCCTGCCAACCCTGCCGTACACAGAGCTACCACCGGTCCGGAAATTTGGGAGGATACGGAAGGCGGCGTTGACATCTTTGTTGCTGGTGTCGGCACAGGCGGCACCGTGACCGGTGTCGGCGAGTATTTGAAGAGCCAAAACCCGAAGGTGAAGGTCGTCGCTGTAGAACCGGCGTCCTCTCCCGTTTTGAGCAAGGGTACGCCAGGCGCACACAAGATTCAAGGCATCGGCGCAGGCTTTGTTCCCGCCGTGCTGGACACCAATGTCTATGATGAGATCATCACGGTCGAAAACGACGCCGCTTTTGCGACCGGTAAGAGAATCGGAAAAGCGGAAGGTGTCCTTGTCGGCATCTCCTCCGGCGCTGCGGTATGGGCTGCCATTGAGCTGGCAAAGCGTCCGGAGAATCAGGGAAAGACCATCGTCGCCCTCCTCCCCGACACCGGCGACCGCTATCTCTCCACTCCCCTCTTTGCAGATTGATTTTTTCACAACCCGCTCATTTTTCCAAAAAGACTCGGAGCCTGCCGATGCGGCAGGCTCCGAATTTTATTCGTACGGATCGTGAAAAAAGATTGCATAGCCGTTCATGGACGAAGGCATAGCATCGGACGGATATCTCCTTTGGAGTTTTTTACATTTCCCAGCTGCCGAGCCAATTTGCGAACTCCGCGTATATCGTCTCCATCTCAGCGGTCAGCTCGTCACCGTTATTCAACGTGTAGACATAATCCTCAGTGCCGAACATTTCAACATATTGATACTCGGAGGTATAATTCTTGTTCTCAAGCTCCGCGAGCGCTTTGTCGGCAAGCGCCTCCGCTTTTCGAATGTTTGCCACAAGGTCGCTGAAGGCATTTTGATCTACGGCTTCGATTTTTTGCACGATCCCATCAAAGTAGCCCTCTTGGTAGCCGTAATTGTATTGTGCTCCGTCGTTATAAATATAGTTCTCTGCGTCACTGGCGTAAAGATAATAGCCCGGGACGGTATTGCCGTTTTCATCGGTATAGGAATTCACATAGTATGTATTCCACGCGCAGAGAAAGTTCACATAGTCATACATTTTATAAATGTCATTGACCACATCGCTTTCCGCAATTTTTTGCCATAGCGCCATATCCTCTGAAAGCTCGTCCGCCTGTATGATGCTGTAAGTGGCATCTACAATCTTATAATTGAATTCGTAGCCGTACATATCGGTAAACGGCTCCTCCTCACTGTCAGCGACTTCCAAAGTACCCACAATATTAATCGCCTGCGTCGTATAGGCGAAGCTGTCGCCCTTCTTCGGGTAAACCTCCATTGTGTTGGACAATTGCGAGGTGTTGGGCACGCAGAAGGGGCAGCTTTGATACGGCAGGTTCATCAGAAACAGGAACGAACCGTCCACCGGCGAGCTGGTCGCCATATATCCGCTGATGGTAACACGCGTACCGTCAAGGGATTTCAGATAATCATAACCGGAAGCGGCTTTGAAGCTTAGTTTGGTAATCCCGCCGTCATTGGAACCGCTCTCCCCGCCTCCCTTGCAGCCGGCAAAGGAAGCGGCGATCAGCGCCAAAAGCAGCAGGAGAGAAATGCATCTCCATAAATATTTCTTCTTTTTCATGATTTTACTCCGAAATACTAT
This sequence comes from Faecousia sp., assembly GCA_051867015.1. Lineage (GTDB taxonomy): Bacteria > Bacillota > Clostridia > Oscillospirales > Oscillospiraceae > JAZOXB01. The sequence continues at coordinate 19,231 of JBJDYD010000141.1, forward strand.
CCTTTCTTGACATGACAAATGTCCAAATCACTGTGGGCAAAACGCTGATTGCAAACACCGCCAGAAGTATGACCAGCTCCATCGGATAGACCTTTGACATATTCAAAACCACACCCATGGATTCGACATAGTCATTCATCAGCAGCATACAGGCTCTGGACACGCCGAACGCGAGCAGGACGGAGCAAAGCCCCATCAGGCTGTTTTGAATGATGTAAAGCAGGTTGATCCGCTTCATGCTGATCCCGATCAGGCGCATCAGAGAGATTTCCTTTGCCGAATGGTACATATTCAAAAGCGTGATGATAGAGATAATCATAATGTTCATGATGAGGATGACTGCGCAGAGGACAAAGACGATGTATTTGGTATCGTCCGCATCGTTCAGCACATCGCGAATGACGGACATCGGTTCAATGGCCTGCAGCGTGCAGCTATCGCCGTCTTCCTCCGTGATGATCTTCCCGTCGTATTCTTGGACAAGCTGCATCGCGTAGCCCGGATTCTTGGTATTCACAAGCACCGCACACACCATGGCGTGCATTTCGTGATGCTCCTCTTCTTCCTCTTCCTCCTCACCGTGCTCATGCATCTCCCAGAGCGTTTTGAGCTGCGTAAAAACCACATTATCATAGGAGGAGTGGCTTTCCTCTAAAATGCCGACCACCGTGATGCCTTGCGTATGCAGCTCCGATCCGCTTGCAGAATGGCTTGTGTAGATCACATCGCCTACGGAAAGGTTGTTATACCTTGCGATGTTGGAGCCAATGACCGCCTGCATGGTGCCGGAAGGGTCAAACATCGCACCTTGGCGCACCGTTTTGTTCTCGAGGAAGTCCGGCGCGGTTCCGACGACGCTGTAGCCGTTGTAATTATCCGCCATCGCAAACGGGATCACCGTTGTCACTCTGGAATCCTGTTGCAGAGAAGCAACCACGGAGTAAGGAATCGTGCCGACCGGCGAATCGGTAAAATACATGGTATTCATCGCAAGCTGCGTATTGCTCCCGGCAGGTCCGACGATCACCGAATAATATCCGGCGTTGTTGATGATCCCCTCGTCCACTTGTGTGGCAACATTGAACGCAAGAACGCTGATTCCCGCGGAGATCACGATGGAAAGGACGATCAGAATGATCTGCACTTTTTTGATCGCCATATTTTTCAGCGCAAATTTCAGCATCTTATTGTCCCTCCTCGTTCCTTACGGTGTCACGCATCCCGGAGGTCATTTCGTTCATGTCGATCACCTGATCGAAATATTTCGCCAATCTGTCGTCATGGGATACGGCAATCAGCGTTTTTCCCTTGGAAACCGCAAGCAGCTTCTGCATAACCTGTTCGCCGATGGCAAAGTTCAGATTTCCCGTGGGTTCGTCAGCGAGAATGATGTCCGGCTGTTTCACAAGCGCCCGCGCAATCGCGACGCGTTGCTTTTGTCCGCCGGAAAGATGCTTAATCTTCGCGTTTTTCTTCTCATAAATATCCAGCGCGCGGAGCATATCGTCCATTCCGGAAATATCAATGCCCTCCAGCCGCAGAATACCGATATTATCCGCAACCGTCATGTCGTTGATGAGCTTGAAGTCCTGAAAAATATAGCCGATTTTCTCGATTCGGAATTTATCCCTCACCTTCTGCGCAGCCGCGCTCATCTCCTTGCCGTCGATGATGACCGAGCCTCTTGTCGGAGATAGCACGCCCGCAATGATATTTAATAATGTTGATTTCCCGCAGCCCGAGGCTCCGAGCAGCATATAAGACCTTCCGGTTTCAAAGGTCATATCATGGTACTCTATTTCAGTTTCATTCTGAAACTGTTTTCCCAAGTTTTTGATTTCTATCATGATGCGTAGATATTCCTTTCAAAAGATGATGTATTTTGAAACGAATATCAAATTAATTTGAAAGCTTGACCTTCTGCAAAACCAAAGTATCGTTTCGATGTATCGTAGTTTCCCTTCGCAAAGCGCAAACTCTACAGATCGGGTTTCCGAAAGCAGGGAATACCGCGTACAGGAATGCAAGCGAGATCATACTTTTCGAAAAGGAGATCAAAGCACAAATTGCACAATCCTTCCCGACACAGTCATGGATCGGCGAAAGTAGCATGCACAGCAGGATAAGCAGGCAAAGCAAGGCAAGGATTCGCTTCCAGTTCATATGCAGTTTTCTCATATGCTCCGCTCCTTTCCTGTAAACTCCTTACCGTGCTGACAGCACATCTGCCTATTTCTGATTGCTGTTTTGTGTGCGCGTCGCTTCAGAACAAAGGGAATTGCGATGCCGACAGCATCCGCCGCAATTGCAATGCACTTCCTCGCCGCTGCATAGTGTATAATCCCCGCCCTCAATGCGGATTCCCATGCCGCCGACCAAGGCATCCGCGAGCTTGCTTCTTGCGCTGTTGTAGATCGTCTGGACGGTCGTGCGCGCCACTTGCATATATCCCGCGCATTCTTCCTGAGAGAAGCCCTCTTTATCTATGAGCCGTATGGATTCATATTCATCTACAGTCAATTGGATAAAGCACGGAGAGTCGGCGGCGGGCAAAAACTCACGCACCGCAGGCAGCCTGCATACTTTTCTGCATTTTCTCGGTCTTGACATATCTCTGTCCTTCTTCAGTTTGGGTATTCTCACATGTTCACTTCATTATACTTTTGTTTTTGGCATATGTCAACAATTTGCACAATTTTGAATTCCTAAATCATGGTTGCGGAAAAAGATTTGAAATTAACAAAACGCAAACAATTCCGAATCATTTCTTGAATATACAAAAGCTATCCTGTATTCATCGAAAGCAAAACAGAAAAGAGGTAACAGTAATGGACAGAAACGATCAGGAATATTTGGTGCAGAAGATCCGCACGCAGTACACCGAAAAGGAACACACCCAGCTCGATGCTCTCAGAGAGCTTGATGCCAAGGTAAAGCGTCCGGCAAATGTATTTGCTTATGTTTTCGGAGCCATCAGCGCCATCATCATGGGCTGCGGAATGAGCCTTGTAATGACCGACATCGGAGCCACCCTCGGCATTCACAGCACCATGGCTCCCGGGATTGTCATCGGCATTGTAGGTCTGCTGCTGGCGATCATCAACTATCCTCTCTACCGGCGTATCCTGAGCAGCCGTAAGAAAAAGTACGTCGAACAGATCATGAAGCTCAGCGATAAGATCATGGGCAACCGTTAATTTCAATCTTATACACAAAAAACTATTGTAAAGGAGAGCGCAACAATGGCAAGCTTTTTGAAGAACGCATTTCACGACATGAAGGAAAGCGCAAAAGCGCAGCATGAGGTAGACAAAGCAAACTTCGAGGCAGTCAAGGCGGAATCCAAGGCGCAGTGGGAAGAGGCAAAAGCGATGGGCAGACCTGAAACTCGCAAGGCAATGATGCAGAAAGAACGCGAGGAACAGATCGCAGCCGCAAAGGAGCGAACCGCCGCCGCGCAGAACCGCATCGACGCAGTAAAGAAATAATCCCGTGGGGGCAAGCGAGGCAATGAATATCGTTGTCTCGTTTTGTCATCTACAAGAGCGTAAAGTAATGAATGCCCTTGAAATAAGATATTTGTGAGGTAACCATCATGAAAGCCGGCATTTACTTAGGAAAAGAGAAGATAGAAATCAGAGAAATGCCTATGCCGCAATGCGGAGATGACGATGTGGTTGTTGAGAATCTTTATTCCGGCATTTGCGGAACGGATGTTGCCGTATTCCTTCACGGACCGGGGACGGGCCACCGCATAGACATCGGCGGTGAGTTCGGCCACGAGACTGTATCCCGCATTGCCGAGGTCGGAAAAAATGTCACGGAATTTGCGGTCGGAGAGAGAGTGTATCCCTATCCCCTCTTTGCCAAAGGCGCCACGCGCCGCGCGGGAACCATCGGCGGCTTTTCGGAGTATATCCTGATTCCGAATGCAAAGCGCAACCGTTCTCTGTATACGGTGGATGATGCGATTTCCGACCGTCTCGCCTGCCTGATTGAACTGTTTACAGTAGGCTGCCGCGCAGCAAGAAGGTCTGCGCCGAAGGAGCAGGAAACCGCCGTTGTATTCGGCTGCGGCACAATCGGCATGGCTTCCGCTGTTGCTTTAAAGCATTTCGGTCTTGAAAAAGTAATGGTCTGCGATTATTCCGAATTCCGTCTGAGCATCGCAAAGAAACTCGGTTTTGAAGTCTGCAACATGGGAAAGATCGATTTCATAACCCATGCAAAGGAATACTTCGGTACTGCGCCGTCCCTCAAGGACGAAACTGCCAACGCGGATATATGGATTGATGCCGCAGGAGCGGAGTCTGTTTTTGATTCTTTTATGCAAACAGGGAAAATCGAAAGCCGGTTTGTTTCGGTTGCCGTGAATAAGGCGCTTCGCAGCCTTGATATGCTGCACTTGACCTATTCGCAAAAAAGCGTGATCGGCTCAGGCGGCTATCAGCCCGAGGACGTAAGCACCGTGATGGAGATAATGAAGAGCGGGAGATGGGCGCTCGAAACGCTCATCACGCACGAATTCCAAATTGACGAGTTGGAAGCAGCAATCCGAACCGCCGGAAATGTTGACCGCGCGCTCAATGTGACAATTCGGTTTGACACCGCAAAATAAACGAGCATCTTACTTTGTTGTATGATAGACTTTAAAGCAGGAGGTTTCAACGAGATGTTTGAGATAGCGTTCGTTGCGGATGCCCCGGAGTTGAAATGTGCCGTATGATGGATTGGAAAAAAGTCGGTAAAAAGCTGCTTTTCCCGCCGATATGGCTGATTATCCTATGCTCTGTTGTCAGCGCTGCCGCACTGGCAGTCGTTTTTATCAAAGGATGGGATACTTCGCCGGTCGCCTACGTGGTCTATGTGCTGTCCTTTTACTCCCTTACCGTCGATTGTGCGGCTTGCATTGTCCTCCTTCCGGGGTATTCTAAGAGAATAAAACGGAGGGTTTACAAGAATAAATTCGGTAACAGATATCTGACCGACGTTGCGTATCGAACGCATGTTTCCCTTTATCTATCGCTGGGAATCAATCTTCTGTATGTTGCAACCAATCTCTTCACCGGCATTTTGTATCGTTCTCTCTGGTCGGTGACGCTTGCGGCTTATTACATTATTTTAGCAGTGATGCATTTTTTACTGCTCCGCTTTGCCGGAAAGATCGGTATCGGTAAGGATCGTGTCGGAGAACTCAAACGCGCAAGGCTCTGCGGTATGATTCTTATGACGGTCAATCTCGCCCTTTCCGGCGTGGTGGCTTTGGTTATCGTTCAAAATAAAGGCTTTGAATACCACGGTATGTTAATTTACGTCATGGCGACCTATACTTTTTATGTTACCGTCAATGCAATCATCAACATTCTGAAGTACCGCAAATATCACAGTCCGGTTATGTCAGCAGCCAAGGCGATCCGCTTCGCGGCGGCTCTCGTCTCTATGCTGTCCCTTGAAACCGCTATGCTTTCTCAATTCGGCACTGAGAAAACAACGACACATTATAATCAGATCATGGTCGGCACAACGGGTGCAGGCATCTGCGCAATCGTGCTAACCATGTCTGTCTACATCATTGTTCGCACGAACAAAGAATTAAAAAGCCTGTAGCTTCCTCATTTTCAGTCACACCTCATCCGCACTCAGAAGGAGAAGAAAGTAATGGATCATCAGGAAAACGAAAAATTCAGTTATACCTATTCTGCCAAAGAGCAGGAGGAAATTAACCGGATTCGCAAAAAGTATGTTGCAGCAGAAGATAAGATGGAACAACTGCGCCGACTGGATGCCGGTGTCACGCAAAAAGCTGCCGCCATGTCTATTATCGTGGGTATTTTCGGCGCTTTGATCATGGGCGGCGGAATGTCCTGCACTATGGTTTGGAAAGGACAGTGGTTTGTTCCCGGCATCATGATCGGTCTGGTCGGTATGGCAGTCCTTGCGCTGGCATATCCCGTCTATCAAAAGGTTCTCAAAAAAGAGCGTGAAAAAATCGCACCCGAAGTGATCCGTCTGACGGACGAGCTGATGAAATGAGGTAATCTCCATAAAAGCATAAGTCTTTCTCTCCGAACCGCTGCGTTAACCTGTTTCAACGGAGCGTAGGTTGCGCAAGGGCGGATTGGGCGGTATAATGTACCCGAAAGGAGAGATAGCCATGAATTCTTATATCACCGGTTCAACCGTCAAGCGTCTGCGGGAAGCAAAGGGCATGACACAGGCAGCGCTTGCCGAGAAGCTCTGCGTGAGCAGTAAAGCGGTATCCAAATGGGAGACAGGAAAGGGCTTGCCGGATATCTCCCTTGTGGAGCCGCTTGCGAAAGCACTCGGCGTTTCCGTGATGGAGCTGATGTCAGGCGATACGGTCATCAATAAAAACAAAGCGGGGAATATGCTGCGTTCAAAGTTCTATGTCTGCCCGGTTTGCGGAAATATCCTTCATACGACCGGAGACGCTGTGATCAGCTGCTGCGGAATCACGCTGCCGCCGCTGGAAGCGGAAGAACCGGACGGCGAGCACAGCTTCACCTTGGAAAACGTAGAGAACGAGCACTTTCTTACTGTGAACCATGAAATGACAAAAACGCATTATATCTCTTTTGCGGCATATGTCACTTCTGACCGATTGCAGCTTGTGAAGCTCTACCCGGAGGGCAATGCGGAGACAAGATTTCAGCGCTGCGGCACCGGTGAGCTTTACATCTACTGCAACAAGCATGGGCTGATGAAACAGAAAATACAATAACGCAAAACGCTTGAGAGTTACGGCTCTCAAGCGTTTTTTCATGTACAGCACAATAACCTACATAGCTCGCGCCATGTAGGTTATTGTAAAAATCAAATTATTCGGCAGTCGCAACTACTGCATCCGCTTCGGCAGCTTCCGCAGGAGCCTTCTCGCTCAGAGCGCGGATGGACAGGGAGATGCGCTTACGGTCAGCATCGACATCAATGATCTTTGCTTCGACTTCCTGACCCTCAGCCAGAACATCGGAAACCTTGTCCACACGATGGTCAGCGACCTGAGAAATGTGAATCAAGCCGTCAACGCCGGGCAGAATCTCAGCAAAAGCGCCGAAGTCAACGATCTTCACGATCTTCACGTTGGCAACATCGCCGACAGAGTACTTCGCGCAGAACTGGTTCCACGGATTCATCTCAGGCGTCTTATAGCCGAGGGAGATCTTTCTCTTCTCCGGGTCAAACTTAATGACAAAGACTTCGATGGTGTCGCCGACCTTGACGACCTCATCGGGTGTCTTAATGCGGCCCCAGCTCAGCTCGGAGATATGCACCATGCCGTCCACGCCGCCGATATCGACGAACGCGCCATAGCTGGTCAGGGACTTGACCGTGCCGGTGTACTTCTTGCCGACTTCGATCTCGCTCCACACCTTCTCTGCGGCAGCCCTGCGCTCCTCGCGGGCAACGTCGCTGATAGAGCCGACAACTCTGCGGCGGGCACGGTTGAACTCGGTAATCTTCATCTTGACCGTCTGACCCTTGAGTACAGACAGGTCGCCGCCCTTGGCAATGCCGGTACGGGAGGCCGGGATAAATACACGAACGCCCTTGACATTCGCAACGACGCCGCCCTTGTTCTCTTCGGTAATGACGCCTTCGACAATGGTCTTGTTCTCACAAGCCGCCTCGACATCGTCCCAAACCTTCATGCCCTCGAGCTTCTTTCTGCTGAGCTGGACGGTGCCCTCCTGATCGTTGACGCGGACGACAAAAACTTCAATCTCGTCGCCGACCTTCAACACATCCTCGGGCTTCACGCTGGGATCTGCGCTGACTTCATCATACGGGATGTAACCGGCGTGCTTGGTGCCGAGGTCTACTTGAACTTCGGTTGTTCCGATTGCGGTAACGGTGCCAAGAACCTTATCTCCTGTATTTAAAGTCTTGATGGAGTTTTCGAGCATTGCCTCAAAGCTCTCCTCTGCAACTGCATCAACATTTTGAATTTCGCTCATAGTCTGATTGACCTCCTTTATAATCCACGCAGGTGTCGAAGCACCCGCAGTGATGCCAATGTGGTTCATGCCCCGATATGCGGACAGCTCAAGCTCATCCGCGCAATCGACAAGAGAGACCTTTTTACAATGTTCGGCACAAATATGCACCAAACGCCCCGTATTTGAGCTATTGCGATCTCCCACAACAATCATTGCATCGCATTGTGAAGCAAGCGTCGCTGCCTCGCGCTGTCGATTTTCGGTTGCTTTGCATATTGTATCAAAGATTTCGTGATTTGTACACACCTTTTTTATGATTTTCTTGCAGGAATCCCATAAAAATTGCGTGCTCGTGGTTTGAGAAACGACAGAAATGGGAATATTTGGATTTTCCGGTGCTTCGGTAAGCCATTTTTCAAGCTCCTCCGCGTTGGAAAACACGAGCGGGTGGTCGCACCAGCCGGCAATCGCCTGTACCTCGGGATGCGTCGGCGTGCCGATGATAATGGGTTGTCTCCCCTGTGCCTCGGCTTTTGCAACGATTCCGTGAATGCGTTTGACGGAAGGGCAGGTCGCGTCCACGATCTCGACATTTTTCGCACGAAGCGCCTCATAGGTTTCGCGCGGGATACCATGTGAACGGATAATGACGGTACAGCCGTCAGGAAGCTCGTCCACGGAAGCGATCTCCCGCACGCCGAGTTCTTCAAAACGTCTTACCAAATGACGATTATGGGCAATCGGCCCGAAGGTGACAGCCGATTTTCCCTCTTGAATGGTTCGCTCGACAAGATCAACGGCACGGTGGACACCGTAGCAGAAGCCTGCCGATTCCGCAACCGTCAGCTTCATGCCTGCTCCCCCATTGCGTAGATCGTCTGCATCAGCTCCGCCGTGCGGCTCTCCAACTCCTCTTGCGTCGGCTTCGTTCCGGCATATTCCGGGAAATACGGCGCGCCGTAAATCAGCTTGACCGGCTGCCAAAAATGCTTCTTGGTGGAGAGATAGACGGGCACGACGGGAACCTTCATGCGCGCAGCGATCATCACGGCACCGGAATGGGGCTCGGAGATCCTGCCCTTTTTGATGCGTGTGCCCTCCGGAAAAATAAGCACCTTATCGTCGTTTTTCAGCGTCTGCATGGCAGTCTTGACCGCGCCGACATCGGCATGTCCGCGATCAACGGGAAACGCGCCGAGCTTCCGGTATAGCCAGCCCATAATCGGCGTTTCCAGCAGTTCCTTCTTTGCCATCGAACGCGGCAGCGTCGGGCATTTTCCGAACACAATGACCCATATCGGATCGGAAAACGCGCTGTGGTTGCAGCAAAGCATTGCAGCACCCTGCGGCAAATTTTCCCGTCCCTTGACATGGATGATCGGGTGCATTAACCGCAAGCAGCCGCGCAGGAAAGCGCAGATGAAACGATAACTCCAACCGGTGACAGGTTTCATAAGGCAAGCTTCTCCCGTATGATTTTAACAGTTTCTTCGATGCTCTGCGCAAGTGTCAGCGCTGAGGTATCCAGCAAGACGGCGTCCTCTGCTTGACGGAGCGGGGCAAGCGCTCGGTGCATATCGCGGTAATCCCGCTCCTCGATATCCCGCAGGACATCGTCGTAATGCGCTTCCAGTCCCTTTTCCCGCAGCTCCTTGCAGCGGCGCTCGGCGCGCGTTGCGGCAGAGGCGGTCAAATAGATCTTAACCTGTGCCTCCGGCAAGACGACCGTGCCGATATCGCGCCCGTCCATAATCACACTTTGCTGCCGTGCGACCTCCCGCTGTGTCTCCAAAAGGAAGCGGCGCACAGCGGAGAAAGCTGACACACGCGAGGAGGCGTCGGACACCTCCGGCGAACGCAGACGGTCTGTAACATCCGCGCCGTTGAGCAGAAGGTGCTGCACGCCCCGTTCCCATTGCAGCTTCACGGTCGTATCCTGCAGAAGCGAAGCGACGGCAGCTTCATTCGCGCTGTCGACCCCTCGCTCAAGGACGGCTAACGCCACTGCGCGGTAGATTGCGCCGGTATCCACATAAACAAATCCAAGCTCGGCGGCAGCGCGGCGCGCAACCGTGCTTTTTCCCGCACCGGCGGGGCCGTCAATCGCGACATTGTAAATTCGATCTGTCATAAAAACTCCAAACATCGTTGCTATTCAACTATAAAATTCTAAACGATTTTCACTCTTTTGTCAACCATCATTTTGCGTAGAGCTGCGCAACACATTTTGCGTAGAGCTGCGCAACCACACGGTTTAACACACCGCAGGGCAGCAGCTTGCAGAGCAGGCAGACGCAGCGGTAGGAAAAGCCGACGGTATAGAGCGGTTTCACGCGCCGTTTTAAGGCAACCTTGCATAAATACCGTCCCACGCGCGCAGGCGGCATACCGTTTTCCTCGTCATGCTCCATACGGGCAACGCTGCGTGCGATCCTGCCGCCGTAAACATCGTCGCCCCTGAGCGTCTTTTTTCGAGCAGCGGTAAAACCGGTACGGATATCCCCCGGCTGGACGGCGGTCACGCTGATGCCGAACGGGTACACCTCGTTTGCAAGGGCGCAGGTATAGGAATTGATTGCCGCCTTTGAAGCGGAATAGAAGGCTTGAAAGGGAATGGCAACCGGAGCAGCAACGGAGCTGACATTGACAATTCTTCCCCCGCCCTGTGTCCGCATCAGCGGCAATACTGCTTTGCAGGCATTGACCGTGCCGAAAAAGTTGACACGCAATTGCCTCTCGGCGTCTTCTGCGGAGGTAAATTCCGCTGCACCGGAAATGCCGAAGCCTGCGCAATTCACGAGGATATCAACCCGCCCCTCGCGCGAGTAAACCGTCTCCACCGCATTCCGAATCACCGTCTCGTCAGTCACATCGGCACAAAAATGCTCTATTGCGGGCGTTTGCGCCATGCCTCGGCTGAGCGTATAGACGCGGCACCCTGCACTTTGAAATTCCTCCGCAGCGGCAAGCCCGATGCCGGAGCTGCCGCCGGTAATTAATACGACCTTTGCCATTTTCTCACTCCGCAGGCGACAGCAGCGCATTTGCTGCGGCATATGCCGTTGACCACGCAATCTGCAAATTGAAGCCGCCGGTATAAGCGTCGCAGTCAATGATCTCCCCCGCGAAAAACAAGCCGCCGATCAGTTTTGACTGCATGGTTTTCGGGTCAATCTCTCGCACGCTTACACCCCCGCGTGTGATGATTGCCTCCTCTACCGGACGTTTCCCGAGAATGCGGATCGAAAAGCCCTTCGTCTGCTCCAAAAGCGCGCGGCGCTGCGGCTTTGTCAGGGTATTTGCGCGCTGACTCGGGACAATTCCCGCGCGTGAAAGCAGGACGGGAATCATGGAATGCGGGAACAGATCCGCAAGCGCGTTTTCCATGCTGCGATTTGCGTATTTCTCAAAATCACGCAGAAACCGTGCATCAAGCTTTGTCTCGTCCAGTGCGGGTTTCAAGTCAAGCACGACCGTGTACTGCTCGCCGTCCCTCCAATGTGCTGAGGCGGAGAGCGCCATCGGTCCCGAAATGCCGAAGTGGGTAAAAAGAAGCTCTCCGAAATCACGATAGACCGTCTTCCCTTTACTGTCGAGCAGCTTCAGCTCGGTATTCCGCAAGGAAAGTCCCTGCATCTTTGCGCAGTCCTCCTCCGCAGTCAGCGGCACCAACGAGCCGACGGGCTGTACGATGCTGTGACCGAGGGCTTGCGCAATGCGGTAGCCGTCGCCCGTAGAGCCGGTCAAGGGATAGGACGCGCCGCCCGTGCATAGAATCACCTGCGCGCAGGAGATCAGCCCGTTTTCCGTCTTAACTGCGGCGATATGTCCCTCCTGCGTGAAAAGCTCCGTGACGCGTTCCTGTCGGCGCTGTACGCCGAGGGCACGCATTTTTCGCTCCAATGCGGCGATCACATCCGAGGAACGGTCGGAGGTTGGAAACACACGATTGCCGCGTTCGATCTTCAAGGGGCAGCCGTTTTCCTCAAAAAATGCCATCGTCCGTTCCGGCGGAAAGGCGGAAAGGCTGCTGTATAAGAATCGCGGATTGCGCGGAATGTTTTTAATGACCTCTTCTGCGGTGCAGGCGTTGGTCACATTGCAGCGCCCCTTCCCGGTAATGGCGAGCTTTTTCCCCAAGCGGTCGTTTCGCTCCAAAAGCAGGACGCGCAGACCGCGCTCCGCCGCAAGGATCGAAGCAAACATCCCCGCGGCCCCTCCGCCGATGATTACAACATCATTCGCCGTTTTTTTCATAGACATGATAGCGATCCCAGATTTCTTCAAAATTTTGTAAGGTCTGCGTTGTCTCGCTCTTTCGGCGGGAAGCGACGGCTACAAGCAGGGCGTTAACGACACTCATCGGCGCAACCATCGAATCAACCAGCGAGACCATCCCGCTGCCCGCAAGCAGCAAACAATCCGCGTTTTGCGCAATCGGAGAGCTTGCGCAGTCCGTCAGCGCAATCGTTCTTGCGCCGCGGGAACGAGCCAATTCCATTGCGCGCACCGTCGCGGAGCAGTAGCGAGGGAAGCTGATCCCCAACAGCACATCCTGCGGCGTGATGCGGACAAGCGCTTCGAACGCTTCACTCTCCGACGAGAGCATTAATTGCCGCACATCGTCAAACAAATAGCGCAGATAATAGCACAGGAAGGACGCAAGCGAAGCGGAGGAACGCACGCCGAGGACAAAAACACGTTTGGAGGAGAGCAGCGTCTCTACCGCTGCCTGAAATTGCACAAGGTCAAGCTCCTCTGCCGTTTTGCGGATACGTTCGGCATCCGCAAGCAGGACGGAGCTGAGAACGTCCTCCTGCATAATGTGCGTTTCGCCGACCTCCATGCGCTGCGCAGCGGTCAGTCGATGCAGCACAAGCTCTTGCAGCGCTTTCTGCATCTCAGGGTAGCCGTCATAGCCGAGCTGAGAGGCAAAGCGTACCACTGTGGATTCCGATACCTGCACGGTCTTTCCGAGGACATTCGCAGTCAAAAAAGCCGCCTTGTCATAGCTCTCTAAAATATACGCCGCAATGCGCCGCTGCCCTTTGGAGAAGGTATTCATTTTATTATGTATGCATTCTAAAATGTCCTGCGTCATAGTCCGGCCTCCCGATACAGGGCGGAACGCTCCTCCTCCGTCAGATACCGCCACGCGCCGACCGCAAGCCTGCCCAGCGAAAGGCAGCCCTCGCGCACTCTGCAAAGGCGCACCACCGTCATGCCCGCCGCCTCGCACATCCTGCGGATTTGGCGGTTTCTGCCCTCGTGGATGGTAATTTCAAAGGTCGCTTTCTCCCCGCTTTCCCGCAGCTTTTTGACCAGCGGCGGCGCAATGGCTCTTCCGTCCAGCGCAATAGGTCGTGAAAGGAGCGCCTGCGCCGTGTCTAATGCGCCGCGCACCGTGACCTCATAGACCTTTTCGATCTCGCCGCGCGGATGCATCAATCGGTCGGCAAGTGCGCCGTCATTGGTAAAGAGGAGCAAGCCCTCCGACTGATAGTCCAGCCGGCCGACAGGATAGACGCGGCAGCCGCAGTCGACGAGCGAGGCGGCCGTTTTTCTGCCCCGCTCATCCGAAAGCGTTGTCACATAGCCGCGCGGTTTATAAAGCATCAGGCAGACTGTCTCCGCGCGCTGAGGGAGCGGCTTTCCGTCGATGCAGATGCAATCTTGCGCGGCATCGGCGGACTGTCCCACCGCCGCGACCTTACCGTTCACCGTAACACGCCCGTCGGCGATCAGCTTTTCAGCGGCACGGCGGGACGCTGCGCCATGCGCCGATAGAATTTTCTGTAAGCGTTCCGTCATACCCTTCCTCCAAGCCGCCCCAGACGAGGCGAATGATCCCAATCTGCTTTTCCCCCAAATAGACCGCGCCGAAGCCCGCAAACGAACCGTACTTCCCCGCCGCGAACGCTGCGCGAGGATAGAGGGGCACCACGCGCACCGTCTCGTTCTCCGCCAGCCAATAGCAGAAATTCTCCTCCGCCGCAAGCCGCGCGGTTTTCCCGTCCATGAGCGGCAAGCGGGCAACAGGCTGCCCTGCCGTGACCGCCTCCCGTTCACAATAGCGCTTAAATCCAAAGTCATACAGCGCCGCATGGTCGCACCAGTCGTTACCGTCGTTGATCGTTACGGCAATGAGGCGTCTGCCGTTCCGCTCCGCTGCGCTGACCAAAATTCTCCCGGCAGCTTTGGTATAGCCGGTTTTCACACCGATTGCGCCCTCAACCGACCACAGCAGCTTATTGTGGTTTGTGAGCACACGGTTGCCGACGCGGATGCTTTTGGTGGATACAATCCTGCGAAACTCGCCGTTCTCCAACGCATACCGTGTGATCTGCGCCAGATCGGCGGCGGTAGAATAATGCTGCTCACCGTCTAATCCGTTCGGATTTTCAAAATGCGTATTTTTCAGCCCGAGCTGCTGCGCCTTTAGGTTCATTAAGGCAACAAACTCCGGCACGCTGTCTGAGCAGGCAAGCGCCAAGGCAACAGCCGCGTCATTGCCCGAGTGAAGGAGCATTCCGTAGAGCAGGTCGCGGATCGTCAATGTCTCCCCCGCTTTGAGATACATGGAGGAGCCTTCAATCTTTGTTGCTTCCGGCGGAACGGTGTATTCCATATCAAGAGGACAATGCTCCAGCACCACAACCGCCGTCATGATCTTTGTCGTGCTCGCGATCAGCGAGCGGGTGTCGGCGTTCTGTGCAAACAAGACCTCACCGCTGTCCGCGTCAAGCAGAATACAGCATCGCGCGGAAACGGACGGCGCTGCCGCTGCCGAAAAAGTGAAAAGGACGGTAGCAAGCATCGCGGCTGCCGTCCTGATCATCCATTGTTTCATTTCCATCACCGCGGTTAGCATTCCTCCCACGGGTGGAAATACACCTGTTAAATGTCGGAAATCTCGTTTTTTCCGCCCTTGATCAGCTCTGTGATCTTGTCCACCAGCATAGGAAGCTGCTCGATCACACGTTCCACAGCATTCTCGGCAGGCTCGTCAATCGGCAGGACACGCACGCGCTCTCCCTGCACAAGGATCATTGCCACCGGCGTGATCTTCACACCGCAGCCGGCACCGCCGCCGAAGGTTCCGTTTTGACCCGCCAGCTTTGCAGCCATATCCGCGCCGCCGGAGGCAAGGGCAAAGTTGATTTTTGAAATGGGGATCAGCGTCGTTCCCTCGCCGACCGTGATCGGCGAACCGACAACGGTGTTCGCATCCACCATTTCACGCACCTTTGACATGGAAGCGCTCAAAACATCGGATACATTTTTACTCATGGTCAGCCTCCTGTTCAGTCTCGGGCAGCTCGCGTTTACCGAACTGCATTTTTTCAATCTCGGGCAGGTCGTCCAAGGACTCCAAGCCGAAGGTTCTCAGAAAATCAGGCGTTGTGCGGTAGAGAATCGGGCGTCCGGGGACGTTCAGCCGTCCGCATTCCTCAATCAGGTGTTTATTGAGCAGTGCGCCGACGGAATAAGAGCTGTCCACACCGCGAATCTGCTCGACATACGCCTTCGTCGCGGGCTGATAATAGGCGATAATCGTCAATGCCTCCAGCTGCGAAGCGGAGAGCTTCGGCGGCTTCCGCGTCTCCAGCGCCTTTGTGATATAGGAGGACATCTCCGTCGAGGAACACATCTGATACGCCTTCTCCAAATGGACAATGCGAATACCGCGCCGATCATAGGATAGGTTGTCCATCAAGCGTTTCGCGGCGGCATCCACTTCATCCGGGTCGCACTGCACGGCAAGGGCGATGCGCTCCGTTTCAACAGGCTCGCCCGCTGCGAACAAGATCGCCTCGATTACGCGTTCAAGTTCCTTCGGTTCCATCTAAGCTCTCCATTTCTCCGTCCGGCATTTTGCAAAATCGGACGGTTACATCATCGCCGTCGTCCTCCAGCATGATCGAGCGGACGCGGCATAGCTCCAGCACTGCCAAAAAGGTCGCGACGATCTCACTGCGGGAGCGGCTGCCGCGAAACAGGCTGCGGAATTTCGCCGCACCGCGCATCAAGAGGCGCTTTAACAGCTGCGCCGCTTTTTTGGTGACGGGATACGGCTCCGCGCCGACAATGCCTCGGAAATTTGCAACAGGAGGCGGGAGTTTTCTCTCACTGCGCTCTGCGATTGCGGCAAACGCGCGGACAAGGTCGGCGCTGTCATGCTGATAACGATAGGTAGAATCGACCTTATAAGGCTCAGGCGATTTCGTAAAGAGATTGCAGCCGATCTCGTTGCGCGGCTCCAAAAACGCCATAGCCTTCCCGATCTGCTCCTTTGCCTCGGCACATTGGCGTTCCTCCAAAGAGCGAATCAGAAGCTCCATCTCCGACATGGCCTCCTCGCGCTCGGCGGCGGAGAGGAGCATTTTTGTCTTGATCAGCATCAGGTGCGAAGCCATCGCGATAAACTCGCTGGCAATTTCCATATCCAGCCGTTTCATCTCGTCAAGGTAGGCAAGATATTGCTCCAAAATCGAGGTAATGCTGACATCCTGAATCTCTATTTTATTTTTGCTCAAAAGCTGTAAAATAACATCCAGCGGCCCGTCAAAATCCGCAGGCAGTGCGTCGTTAGAACGCACAACGCCCGTCAGATGGTATCTCGGTTCATCCATACATTCCCTCAAAAGCTAAAATCATAGATATTATACCATTGAAAGCCCCACAGCGCAATACCGAAAATGAGCGTGTTAGGGCACGCTCATTTTCCGGGTCATTCCACATAGGAGCAGATCGCGCGGACAAGCTCATTGCGTCCCGTCCCCTTTTCCGCGGAGAACGGGAGGAGCATCGTCTCCTCCGAAAGGCGGAGCGTCTGACGGATGCACAGCATGTTCGGTTCGATCTCGCTTTTTTTCAGCTTGTCCAGCTTATTTGCGACAACCAAGAAGGGACAGCCTGTGCTTTGAAACAGCTCCGCCATCACGCAGTCCAGCTTCGTCGGCGCGTGACGCGCATCAACGATCATCACCCCGAGGGAGATATCCTCTGCGCGGGCAAAATAGGCTTCCATCAGCTTCCCCCAGCGCTCCTTTTCGGAGGCGGCGACCTGCGCGTAGCCATAGCCGGGCAGATCAACAAAATATGCGCGTTCGTCCACCTTGAAATAGTTAATATGGATGGTCTTACCCGGCTTCTGCCCCACGCGGGCGAAATTCTTCCGTTGCAGCACACAGTTGAGCACGGAGGATTTTCCGACATTGGATTTGCCGGCGAAGGCAATCTGGGGCAGTCCGTCCGAAAGGAAATCATTCGGACGGGCTGCGGAGCGTACAAATTCTACCTTTTGCAGGTTCATTGGCTGATCTCCTTGCGTCTTGGCTTCTCCGGCTTCTGCGGCACAGGCACGGGAGCCTGCCCCGCAACGGTCTGCACCGGCTGTAATTCCGACATTGGCTGCACCAGCGCCGCGTCGATCACGGCATCCACATGGTCAACCAGCAGGAAATTCAGCGCGGAACGAACGGTGGGGTCGATTTCGCGCAGATCCTTCTCGTTTTCCTGCGGGAGAATGACGGTCTTGACACCGTGACGCAGCGCCGCCATAGTCTTTTCCTTCAAGCCGCCGATGGGAAGTACACGCCCGCGAATGGAGATCTCTCCCGTCATAGCAATGTCTCTGCGCACGGGACGGCCGGTCAGTGCGGACACCATTGCGGTGCAGACCGTGATGCCCGCAGAAGGCCCGTCCTTCGGCACGGCGCCCTCGGGGAAGTGCACATGAATGTCCTTCGTCTTATAGAAATCCTGTGGGATATGCAGCGCATCGGTACGGGAACGAATATAGCTCATTGCCGCCTGCACGGATTCCTTCATCACATCGCCGAGGTTCCCCGTCAAATTCAGCTTGCCGCTGCCCTCAACGACATTGCACTCAACCTCTAACGTCTCGCCGCCGACAGACGTCCAAGCCAAGCCGGTAACCAAACCGACCGTATCGGACGCCGCGAGCTTATCCGGCAGGATCTTACGCGGACCAAGCAGCTCCTCTAAATCCGCGCCGCGCACGCTGATGCGCTTGACTGTCTCATCCGAGACAAACCGCATGGCGCACTTGCGGCAGAGGTTGGCAAGCTCACGCTCCAAATTACGCACGCCGGACTCCCGGGTATAGCAGCGGATCATCTCGCGGATGGCGTCGTCAGAAACACGCACCTGCGATTTTTTCAGCCCGTGCTTGGCAAGCTGCTTCGGCAGAAGATGCTGCTTTGCGATCATCAGCTTTTCCTCGTCGGTATAAGAGCCAAGCTCAATGACCTCCATGCGGTCGAGCAACGGGCGCGGAATCGTATCCGTTGTGTTTGCGGTAGTAATGAACATACACTCGCTCAGGTCAAACGGTACCTCCAAATAGTTGTCGCGGAAGGTCGCGTTCTGTTCGGAATCCAGCACCTCCAGCAGCGCCGCCGAGGGATCGCCGCGGTAATCGCTGCCCAACTTGTCGATCTCGTCAAGCAGCAAAAGCGGGTTAAGCGAGCCAGCCTGCGAGACGGCATTGATGATGCGTCCCGGCATTGCGCCGATATAGGTCTTGCGGTGCCCGCGAATCTCCGCCTCATCGTGGATGCCGCCGAGTGAGATGCGCGCCAGCTTGCGGTTGAGCGCGTGGGCAACACTCATGGCTATGGAGGTCTTGCCGACACCCGGGGGCCCGACCAGACAGATGATTTGCCCCGGAAGGTCGGGCGCAAGCTGTTTGACCGCAAGAATCTCTAAGATGCGTTCCTTCACCTTTTGCAAGCCGAAGTGGTCTTCATCTAAAATCCGCCGCGCCGCGGCAACATCAAGGCGCTCCTTTGTGCGCTTATCCCACGGAAGCTCCAGTGCAATATCAAGGTAATTACGGATGACGGACGCCTCGGAAGAACCGTACGCCTGCTTGGAAAGCCGCTGCAGCTCCTTCAAAAGCTTCTCCTCCGCCTCCTTCGGAAGCTTCAGCTTCATGATCTTTTCATGATATTCTTCCAGCTCCGCTTCGTCGTCGTTTTCACCAAGCTCGCTGCGGATCACCTTCATTTGTTCGCGCAGATAGTAGTCACGCTGCCCTTTATCAATGCTCTGCTGCGTTCTGTCTTGCAGCTGATTTTCAATTTGCAGAACCTCCACCTCGCGCGCAAGCAGACGATTCGTGATCTCCAAGCGGCGCACGGGATGCAGCTGGGAAAGCACACGCATCTTTTCGGCAAAGCCGAAGGTCGCCGCCTGCGCCATCAGATCAGCAACCTCGCCCGGCTCCTTTGACGCCAAAATACGCAGCATCACATCCTGCACCGGACGCTGCGACAGCTCCGTGAATTCATCAAACAGCTGCGCCGCCTGCCGCATCAGCGCTTCGACGCGCGCAGTACCCCTTGTATATTCCAAATCGGGCAGAGATTCCACTCGCGCGGAAAGATAGGGTGCGGTTCGCTGCCGCTGGGTAATTCTTGCGCGATGCTCGCCGTAAACCAAAATGCGCACAGAGTCTCCGGGCATTTTCAGTACCTGACGGATATGGGCAACCGTGCCGACCTCATACAGCTCGTCAAAAGAGGGGTCGTCCTGCAAAATATCCTTTTGCGTCACAAGAAAAACACGCTGGTCGCCCGACATGGCATTTTCAAGCGCGCGGATCGACTTTTCTCTACCCACATCAAAATGTATGGTGGATTGCGGAAAAACCGTCAGCCCGCGCAGCGCAAGCACCGGCATTTTTTCGGAAATAATGATTTCTTCCATCGGAATGTCTCCTTTCTACGGACATTTGTCCGTAAGGTAAAAGAAAAGGGGGCAATCGGCTTGCTCCCCCTTTCCCTGTTATACGGCGCTCGGACGGGACTTCTTGCGCGTCACAATCGGGTCAACGCCGTTTTCCACGCACTCGCGTGTAATTAAAACCTTTGTAATCGCCGGATCGGAGGGGATCTCATACATGACCTTTGTCATAACATCCTCCAATACCGCGCGCAAGCCTCTTGCACCGATTTTGCGGTCAATCGCCTTCTGCGCAATCGCCTCCAGCGCCTCCTGCTCAAAATCAAGCGTCACATGATCCAGCTCAAGCAGCCTGCGATATTGACGGCACAGCGCGTTCTTCGGCTCCGTGAGAATCCGCACAAGGTCTTCCTTCTTAAGGCTGCACAGGCTGGTGACGACCGGCAATCTGCCGACCAATTCTGGAATAATACCAAACTTCAGAAGGTCATGGGGCTGAACCTGCGCAAACAGGGTGCCGACATCTCGCTCCTTGCGGGATTTCAGCTCCGCGCCGAAGCCGAGACTGGAACGGTCAACGCGGCGTTCAATGATCTTATCCAGACCGTCAAACGCACCGCCGCAGATGAACAGGATATTCGTCGTGTCGATCTGAATGAATTCCTGCTGCGGATGCTTTCTTCCTCCCTGCGGCGGAACATTCGCGGTCGTCCCCTCAAGGATCTTGAGCAATGCCTGCTGCACGCCCTCGCCGGAAACATCGCGTGTGATCGAAGTATTTTCGCTCTTGCGCGCGATTTTGTCCATCTCGTCGATATAGATGATGCCGCGTTCGGCAAGCTCCACATCGAAATCTGCCGCTTGCAGCAGACGGAGTAAAATGTTCTCCACATCCTCACCGACATAGCCTGCCTCGGTCAGTGTGGTCGCATCCGCGATTGCAAACGGAACATTCAAAATTTTGGCAAGGGTCTGGGCAAAGAGCGTTTTGCCGCAGCCCGTCGGGCCGATGAGGAGGATGTTGCTCTTTTGCAGCTCGACCTCCGAGGCACCGCCGTAATAGATGCGCTTATAGTGGTTATACACCGCCACGGAAAGCGCGATCTTGGCTTCGTCCTGCCCGATGATATAGCCGTCCATATACTCTTTGATTTCTTTCGGCGTGGGAAGGCGCTCAGGCGCTTCCAGCAAATCATCGCGCTCAGCAGTCTCGTACATATTCTCATGCAGAAGCGTGCTGCAAAGCTCCACGCATTCATTACAGATATAGGCATTCGGCCCGGAGAGAATCCGCTCAACCTGCCCCTGTGTTTTTCCGCAGAAAGAACAACGAATTAATCTGTCAGCCAAATTCAATTCTCCTTAAATATTATCTCTGATAGATCACCTTATCGACAATGCCGTACTCCTTCGCCTCTTCTGCGGTGAGGAAATGGTCGCGCTCACAGTCAATGGCAACCTGCTCGACGGGCTTGCCGGTGTTGGCAGCAAGAATCTCGTTGAGCTTGCGCTTGATATCCAAAATACGCTGTGCATGGATCTGGATATCGGTGACCTGTCCCTGCGCGCCGCCGGAGGGCTGGTGGATCATAATTTCGGCGTTCGGAAGCGCGAGGCGCTTTCCCTTTGTGCCGGAGGAGAGCAGGAACGCGCCCATGGATGCCGCCATACCGATGCAGATGGTAGAAACATCACATTTGATATACTGCATCGTGTCATAGATCGCCATGCCGGCAGTTACGCTGCCGCCGGGACTATTGATGTAGAACTGGATATCCTTATCGGGATCCTGTGCTTCCAAATAGAGAAGCTGCGCAACGATCAGGCTTGCTGTCGTATCATTGACTTCTTCGGACAAAAAGATAATGCGGTCATTGAGCAGGCGCGAAAAGATATCATACGAGCGCTCTCCGCGGCTGGTCTGTTCAACAACATACGGTACTAAACTCATGGCAATGCTCCTTTCTCGAAACATTCTAACCGCAAGGAAGGTAGATTATTCCTCTTCCTTCGTTTCCTCTGCTGCGGTGGGGGCAACAGCGACGGCGGATTCTGCGATCAGCTTTGCCGCCTTGCGCACCTGAAGGTCACCCTTCATCCCCTTGAGATCCAAAAGCGCTTTGACTCTTTCAACATCCATCTGATAGGATTCCGCGAGCTTTTTGTATTCTTCCTCGCACTCCTCGTCGCTGACCTCGATGCTTTCCGCATCCACGACAGCGTCCAGCATGACGTTCGTCTTGACCGCGCTGATTGCGCCCGGACGGAGGCTGTTCTTGATTGCATCCATATTGCCGCCCATCATCTGTGCGTAAGCTTCGAGGGAAGCACCCTGCGCGCGAAGCTCATAATCCATGCGCTCCATTTCGCGCTCCAGCTCTTCTTCCACCATGCTGTCAGGAATTTCGACGGTCATGTTGGCGACAGCCGCTTCAATCGCAGCGTTCTCAAAGGCACGGTCAATGCCCGCCTGCTTTTCGGAGAGAATGCGCTTTTCGATATCGGCGCGAAGCTCATCCATCGTGTCAAACTCGGAGACATCCTTCACAAATTCGTCGTCCTTCTCGGGCACAATCGTCTCCTTGACCTCATGCACTTTGACCTTGAAGACAACGGGAGCGCCTGCCAGTTCGGAAGCATGGTAATCCTCGGGGAAGGTCACATTGATTTCCTTCTCCTCGCCTGCGCTCATGCCGACAACCTGCTCCTCAAAGCCGGGGATGAAGCTGTGCGAGCCGAGCTTCAGCTCATAGCTCTCGCCCTTGCCGCCGTCAAAGGCGACGCCGTCCTTAAAGCCCTCAAAGTCGATAACCGCCGTATCGCCCTCCTGCGCGGGACGCTCCACGGTGGTGATGCGGGCAACATTCTGCGCCATGCGGTCAATCTCCGCGTCGATCTCGCTCTGTGCGATGGTTGCCTCAGTCTTTTCGACCGTAAGCCCCTTATACTGACCGAGCGTGACCTCGGGATAAAGATCGGTGTCAATGGTCATGGTAACGGAGCCGTCGTCTTCGATATTCATTGCGGAAACGGAGGGTCTGCCGACAGGCTTGATTTCCTGCGAGAGAACGCAATCCTGATAGATCTCGGGGAACAGCTCCTCGATGGCATCTTCATAAAAAACATGCTTGCCGTAGGCTGCCTCAATCACTATACGCGGTGCCTTGCCCTTGCGGAAGCCGGGCATGGTAATATCCTTACGCACATTGAGATAGACCTTATTCAGTGCAGGCTCCAGCTCAGCACGGGTGATCTCGACGGTTACCTTTGCGCGGACGGCTTCTTTCTCTACGCTTTTGACATTCATTTTGATTATCCTCCTATAGGCTGCGCCGAAGGGCGCATATTGATATATTTAGCCGAGTTATTTTATCAGATTATTCCGAGAAATACAAGAGTTTTTTTCTTTTTTCCTTTATTTCAGGCAAATTGGGCAAAAATTCAGAAAATCCGCCGCACAAAGGCGGAAATCCACACCGTCGATCACGCCCTGCACCGCCAGCTTATGGCTGTCGCTGTGCAGATGCCCATAGCAGCACAGGCTGACACCGTAGCGCTTCAGCAGCGCGAGGATCTCGGGGCATTCATAGCCGCGATAGCGCGGCGGATAGTGGAGGAAGCAGAGCTTTTCACGCTCTCCCGCAGCTTTCAGCGAGGCCTCCAAGCGGATCAGCTCCCGCTTGAAAATTTTATCATTGTGGCTGCCCTCCGCGGCGTCCTCCTCAAAAAACCAGCCCCTTGTGCCGCAGATGGCATACTCCTCATACAAATATGCGTTATTATTGAGGATGTACATCTCGGAAAAGCCGTTTTCCTCACAGAATTTATAGAATTTGGATGCCGTTGTCCACCAATAGTCATGGTTGCCTTTGAGAATGATTTTTCTGCCCGGGATGGCATTGATAAAGGCGAAATCCTCCCGCGCTCCCTGCAGATCCAGCGCCCACGAAAGGTCGCCGAGCAGGATGGTCGTATCCTCCGGTGCGATCACGGAAAGCCCCGCGCGGAGTTTATCGACATAGCCGTGCCACGCGCCGCCAAAGACATCCATCGGCTTATCCGCGCCAAAGGAAAGATGCAGATCACCAATCGCATAAAGTGCCAAGGGCAGCGCCTCCTTCAAAACAACGCAAGTAAATTTGTAAAAAACAGGCGGTCAAGCAGGTCTGCAGCATAACCGCGCGCGGAGAGGTAAGCATAAAAATCCGCATAATCGGCAACCGAGGAAAAGCCTGCCGCAAGGGTGTCGCAGCCGTCCAAATCGCCGCCGAGCGCGACATGTCTCTCACCGCAGACCGTCAGCATATGCTCTAAATGCCGCAACAGCGTCTCAAAATCGGCATGTTCCCCCAAAAACGGCGGATAGAGGTTTAAGCCCACCGTGCCGCCTGTCTCCGCAATTGCGCGGAGCTGATCGTCCGTCAAATTGCGCGAGTAGTCGTGCAGCGCGCGGGCATTTGAATGAGAAGCAAGAATTGGTTTTGTTGTAATATCCGCCAGATTCCAAAACGCGCGCTCTCCCAAATGGCTGACATCGACAAGGATATCCAGCGCCTGCGCTTCCTTTACGAATGCCCTGCCCTGCGCCGTCAAACCGCCGTCAGATAGATGACAGCCGGCGAGGGCGTTGTCCGCGTTCCAAGTCAGCGTGAGCATACGGAAGCCTTGCTCGCGCAGAGCCGCAAGACGTCTCGGGTCGCAGCCGATCACCTCCGCACCTTCGACGGAAAGCAGTGCCGCCGCCTTTCCCTCAGAAAGCGTTTGCAAGATCATCTCCTGCGTATCGGCAAAAGCAATGCGGGAAGCATGATTCCTGACCTCTTTTCGCAAAACGGCAAGCGGTTCCGTCAGCATTGCTTCACAATTGACCGCTGCGCTGCCGGCATAGCTGCAAAAAGCAAACACCTGCGCGTAAGCCCCGAAAGCGGACGCTTTTCGGAGGTCGATATGGCAGGTGTTTTTTTCCAGAGACTGCCCCCTGCGCCACAGCTCATAGGCGGTATCGCAGTGACCGTCAAACAATCGAATCATTGAAACGCATCCTCCAAATGATGAATTTCAGGGTTCTCTGTCTGTAAGCCCCGGGGCGCATAGATCTCAATCACATCAAATCTCGGCTGTTTGGTGCTTTCCTCGCGCTGCGCCAAATAAAGCAGTGCCGTCCGCTTCAGACGTTCCCGCTTTCTGTAATCGACAAATTCACGCGCCTGCGCAAATTGTGCGCTCCTGCGCAGCTTAACCTCCACAAAAACGATGTACCTTCGATCCTCAACGATCAGATCGATCTCACCGCCGCGGCAGCGAAAGTTGGCAGCGACGAGTGTATAGTGCTTCCTGCGAAGATACTCCGCCGCAACACTCTCGCCCCACCGACCGAGCAGGTCAGCTGCCATAGAATTTTTTCAAGAAGGTACGGCGATGAATCGGGCAGGCGCCGTACTCGCGCAGAGCGGCATAATGCGCCTGCGTGCCGTAGCCCTTGTGGACAGCAAAGCCGTACTGCGGGTAAAGCGCGTCCTGCTCCTCCATGAAGCGGTCACGCGTGACCTTCGCAAGGATGGAGGCGGCGGCGATGTTGGCACTCAGGCTGTCGCCCTTAATGATGGTTTTTACCGGAATTGCGCCGAAATCCGGCTCACGGTTTCCGTCCACCAGCGCAAGCTCCGGCTGCTGCTTTAGCTGCTCGACCGCGCGGCGCATGGCAAGAAAGGTCGCTTGCAGGATGTTGATTTCGTCGATCTCCTGCTCGCTTGCAAAGGCAATGCCGTAGGCAAGCGCCTGCTCCGTGATGATCTCATACAGCGCTCTGCGGCGCTTATCGGTCAGCTTTTTCGAATCATTCAGCCCTTCGATCTCCAAGTCGGGCGGCAAAATGACGGCGGCAGCGCAGACAGGCCCAGCTAAGGGTCCCCTGCCCGCTTCATCCACGCCGCAGACGAGCCGATAGCCTTCTTCAAACGCGGCGTGCTCATAGTTCCATAAATCGTTCATTCTCGTCCCTCAATCCGGCGTGAAGCTCAGGCGCTGCCGCAGTCCGTCTACGGTCAGCTCGTAGATGATCACGCCGTCGTCTCTGATCTCTTTTTCCATGGTATAGGTTTTCCCTGTGCAAAAGGATTTCGCAACCGCGTCGGTGTCCTCCGTTTCAATCTCGCTGACGAACACATCCCGCATTTGGTTGTTGCTGCACAGGTTAAAGATTTCACGAATCATTTCGTAAGTCATTGGGTGCCTCCAAGCTAAAGCGTCCGATCTTACAATTTCGGAATTCCTCCAATAAAACACGCGCCATTCGCTCTGTGTCGATCTCGCCGCGCGCAAGCAGGAAGCCGCGTCTGCGTCCTGCCTCACAAAGCAGGTCATAGCCCGTTGCATCCGGAGAAGGCGCGAGCTTATAACGCTCACGCAGCGCGTCGGGATAGCGCGCCCAAAGCGTCGCGATCAAATGGCAGGCAAGCGTCTCGGTGTCGAGAATGTCATCCTTGACCGCGCCCGTATAGGCAAGGCGTCTGCCGACCTCTTCGTCATCGAATTTCGGCCAGAGAATGCCGGGGGTATCAAGCAGCAGCAGTCCGCGATCCACCGTGACCCACTGCTTGCCGCGGGTCACGCCGGGGCGGTTTTCGGCTTTCGCGCCCTTACGTCCCGAAATCTGATTGATTAACGTGGACTTTCCCACATTCGGAATGCCGACAATCATCAGCTTGAGCGGTTTATTGACAAAGCCGCGTTCCTGATAGCGCTGCAATTTTTCAGCCAAAAGCTCCCGCACAGTCGGCACAAAGCGGTCGATTCCCTTGCGGCTCTTGCAGTCGGTCTTCAGCACCGCAAAGCCCTTCTGCCGAAAATCGTCATACCATGCGTTGGTCGTGACCGGGTCTGCAAGGTCAATGCGGTTGAGAATCACCATGCGCGGCTTATTGGCGCAAAGCGTGTCGATATCGGGATTTCTGCTGGACAGCGGGATACGGGCATCGACCAGCTCACACACCGCGTCAACAAGGCGGATGTCCTCCTCCATTTGGCGGCGCGTCTTTGTCATATGCCCGGGGTACCACTGGATGTTCATTCTATCATCCATGCTCAATCCACCGATCCGATCCGGCTGTAATCCCGCTCGTTTGTCACTCTATCGGCACCCGGGAACACAATAAACAAAACCTTTCCCAACACCTGATCCAAACGAATTTGCCCGATGCTTGCCACGCGGCTGTCCGAGGAGTGATTGCGGTTATCTCCCATGACAAAGACACAGTCCTCTTCCACAACAGCGTAGTACGGTGTATTCACCATCTCTCCGTTGATATACGGCTCGTCGAGGGCAACCCCGTCGACATAAACGCGGGTCACACCGTCGTTATCCTCGCAGATCTGTACGGTCTGCCCCTCCGTCGCGATCACACGCTTCACAATCGGTTCTCCGTTTTCAAAGGAAAGCTTTCGCGCAACGATGATATCTCCGTATTCGAGATCGCCCATCAGGACATTGCTTTGCAGCGCCAAATAGTCTCCATGGTGTAGGGTCGGGAACATGGAATCTCCGTTGACCCCCACCAGCCGCACGCAAAATACAAAAATCAATGTGATCGCCGCAAGAATATAGACCAAATCATGCAGCAGCGAATAGAAATCATACAGAAAGCCGTGTTTTTCCTGATCCTTTTCCTTCTTCATGTTCGCTTCGTCCCTTCCGCCCGCGTGGCAGGCTCTTCTTTCCCTATTACCCGATTATACACGAAATGCGCGCAGAAATAAAGATAAATTTAAAAAAATCGTCCGATTCCTTTTTCGAATCGGACGATCTTTTATCAAATTGCTTTGAGTCTTGCTTCGCTCTCGTTGAGCTGTTTGAGCAGGGCTTCAAATTTCTCCGCCTTTTCGCGCTCGGCATTGACAACGGTCTCCGGCGCCTTGGCGACAAAGCCCTCGTTATTCAGCTTGCCGCGGATAGCTGCAAGCATTTTCTCGGTCTTCTCCTTCTCCTTTGCGATGCGCGCAAGCTCCTTTTCCACATCGACGAGCTGATTCATCGGCATATAGAGCGCCGCGTCATGTGTCACGCAGGAGGCCATCGACTCATATCCCTCCGGTTCCGCCGCGGAGATTCGCACCTCGTCGGCATAGGCCAGACGCGTAATGAAGCCCTCGCCGCCGGCAAACAGCTCCGCCTTTTCCGTGACGATATAGAGCGTACATTTCTTGGAGGGCGGAACATTCATCTCCGCGCGGCGGTTGCGGACGGCGCGGATGGCATTCATGATGCTCTCCATTGCGTTCTCCTCCGCTTTGAAGCTCAGCTCCTCACGGGGAACAGGCCAATGGGCAATGATCAGCGCCTCACCCTCGTGGGGGATCGCCTGCCAAATCTCCTCGGTGATAAAGGGCATGAACGGGTGCATCAGGCGCAAAATCTGATCCAGCACATACAAAAGCACCTGCTGCGCAACCAGCTTGCTCTCCTCGTCCTCACCGTAAAGGCGCGCCTTTGTCAGCTCGATATACCAGTCGCAGTAGCTGTCCCAAATGAAATCATAGACCTTCTGCACGGCAATGCCCAGCTCATATTTATCCAAATTCTCCGTCACATCGGCAATCAGGGTATTGAGCTTCGAGAGAATCCATTTATCTGCCGTCTCCAGCTTAGAGAGGTCGGGCAGCTCGTTCTTCTCAACGGACAGGTTCATCAGCACATAGCGGCTGGCGTTCCAGAGCTTGTTGGCAAAATTGCGCATAGCCTCGCAGCGCTCCACATAGAAGCGCATATCGTTGCCGGGGGAGTTTGCGGTGATCATATTCATGCGCAGGGCATCCGAGCCGAAGCGGTCGATCATCTCAAGCGGGTCGATGCCGTTGCCGAGGGACTTGGACATTTTTCTGCCCTTGTCGTCACGCACCAGTCCGTGAATGAGGACGGTGTGGAAGGGCGGCTTGCCCGTCTGCTTGCAGGCGGAGAAGATCATTCTCGCAACCCAGAAGAAGATGATATCGTAGCCCGTGACGAGCACATCGGTGGGATAGAAGTATTTGAAGTCCTCCGCCTCCGTGTCTGGCCAACCGAGCGTTTCGAAAGGCCACAGCGCAGAGGAGAACCATGTGTCAAGCACATCCTCATCGCGGGTGATATTCTTGCTGCCGCACTTCTCGCAGCAGACGGCATCCTCACGCGAAACGGTGATATGACCGCAGTCGGCGCAGTACCACGCGGGAATTTGATGTCCCCACCAGAGCTGACGGGAGATGCACCAGTCGCGCACATTCTCCATCCAGTTGGTATAGGTCTTGGTGAAGCGTTCAGGAACGAACTTCGTCTCGCCCTCGTTGACAACGCGCAGTGCTTCCTCCGCCAGCGGCTTCATCTTGACAAACCACTGCGCGGAGATGATCGGCTCAACATCGCGGTGGCAGCGGTAGCAGGTGCCGACATTGTGGCTGTACGGCTCGACCTTGACGAGATAGCCCTGCGCCTCCAAATCCGCGACGATCTGCTTTCTCGCCTCATAGCGGTCAAGCCCTTGATATTTGCCGCCGAACTCATTGACAACGCCGTTGTCGTCAAGGACACGAATGACCTCTAAGTTGTGGCGCAGACCGACCTCGAAGTCGTTCGGATCGTGCGCAGGCGTCATCTTCACGCAGCCCGTGCCGAAGTCCATCTCGGCATAATCGTCCGCAACCACGGGAATTTCCTTATTCACCAGCGGAAGGATGACCTTCTTGCCGACGATATCCTTATAACGCTCGTCGTTCGGGTTGACGCAAACGCCGCTGTCGCCCAGCATTGTCTCCGGTCGGGTCGTCGCGACAATGACCTCGCCGCTGCCGTCAGCCAACGGATAGCGGATATGCCAAAGGCTGCCGGGCTTATCGACATACTCGACCTCCGCGTCGGACAGGGCGGTCACGCAGTGGGGGCACCAGTTGATGATGCGGCTGCCCTTATAAATCAGACCCTGCTCATAGAGGCTGACAAAAACCTCACGCACCGCCTTGGAGCAGCCCTCGTCCATCGTGAAGCGGGCACGCTCCCAATCGCACGACGCGCCGAGCTTTTTCTGCTGCTCAACGATACGGTTGCCGTACTGGCGCTTCCAATCCCACACACGCTCCAAGAATTTTTCTCTGCCGAGATCGTAGCGCGTCAAGCCCTCCTTGCGCAGCTCCTCCTCCACGCGAATCTGTGTGGCAATGCCGGCATGGTCGACACCGGGAACCCAGAGCGCGGCATAGCCCTGCATCCGCTTAAAGCGGATCAAGACATCCTGCATGGCGGCGTCCATGGCGTGCCCCATATGGAGCTGTCCCGTGACATTGGGAGGCGGCATGACAATCGTGAAGGGCTTTTTCTTCGGGTCGCGTTCCGCATGGAAATAGCCGTTTTCCGACCAGAAGCGGTAGAGGCGTTCCTCCACATCCTTCGGATCGTAGGTCTTCGGTAATTCTCTTGCCATATTGTTTCTCCTTTTCGGTAAGATTCCATTAAAAACGCCCTGAACAAAACGTTCAGGGCGAAGAATATCCGCGGTACCACCTGAATTCCCGCAAAGGCGGGCACTCAAACTCTGTAACGGGAGAACCCGTGCGAGCTTACTGCGCATTCAGCCCGCCCACTCGGGAGCGACCTTCATCCATCCTCCGCAGGAACTTGCACCAACCGTTCCCTCTCTGACTGCGGCGGGAAGAACTACTCCTCTCCGTCAAGGTGTTTTTCAATCTTCATCATAGTACCGAACTGTGCGCAAAATGTCAAGCGTTTTCCGGCAAAAATTCGCACATTCTCTCGGAAAGTGCCTGCAAGAACGCCAGCGCCGTCTTCTTCTCGCGGTCAACGGCAGTCAAATAGAGCTTCACCTTCGGCTCCGTGCCGGAGGGGCGGACAATCACACTGCCCTTGTCGCCTAACTCCAGCGTGACAACATTTGACTTTGGCAGCAGAACCGGCGTTTCCGTTCCCTTTGCCAAATCCCGGCAGATACGAGTCTGATAATCGGTCACCTTCGTGACCGCCGCGCCGCAAAGCTCCGTCGGCACGTTGGCGCGGAAGTCTGCCATAAACTTTGCGGAAAGCTCCATTGCGTTCGGTCCCTTCAGCTCAAAGCTGATGACCTTCGCCTCATGATAGCCAAGCTCCGCATAGAGGGCGTCCATCTTTTCCGCTAAATTCATCCCCTCCCGCTTCAGCTTCGCGGCAAGGTCGCAGGTCAGCATGGAGGCAACGACAGCATCCTTATCTCTGGCATAGGTACCCTTGAGGTAGCCGCAGCTCTCCTCAAAGCCGAAGACAAAGCGCTTCTCTTCGCCCTTTTCCTCGAGCGCAAGAATCTCGCCGCCGATGTACTTAAAGCCCGTCAGGACGGCTTTCATATTCACGCCGTATTTTGCGGCAACCTTATCGGCAAGCGGGGTCGAGACAATGCTTCGCACGGCAACAGGCGCAGACGGCAGCGTGCCGTTTTTCGACATCTGATCGAGAATGTAATCCAAGAGCAGGCAGCCCAGCTCGTTGCCGGTCAGCTTGCGGAAGCCGCCCTCCACAGGCACGGCAACCGCCACACGGTCACAGTCGGGGTCGGTGCCGAGGATGAGGTCGGGGTGTGTCTCGCGGGCAATCTTATAGCTTTCATTCAGCGCGGCGTCCGTCTCGGGGTTGGGATATTCGCAGGTCTTGAAATCGCCGTCGGGCTGCTCCTGCACCTTGACGACATCGACCTTCACGCCGATTCTGCCCAGCACCTCGCGCACCGGCTTATTGCCCGTGCCGCAAAGCGGGGTATAGAGCAGGCGCAGCTCGCTTGCGGGCAGAGCAGTCACGCGCTCGGCAAGGACGGTCTGATAGTATTCCTCCCACACTTCCGGCGCAATGTACTCCACCTCGCCGGTTTCCATGCTCTCGGCAAAGGTCTGTTTTGCGGGAACAAAATAGTCAATCGCGGAGATTTCACGGAATACGACGGCAGCAGGCTCATCGGTCATTTGACAGCCGTCGGGACCATAGCACTTAATGCCGTTGTAGGCACCCGCGTTATGACTCGCGGAGACAACAATGCCGCAGCCGCAGCCCAAACGGCGGACGGCAAAGGAAAGCATCGGCGTCGGGGCAAGCTCATGGTAGACATAGACATGCACGCCGCGCTCTGCAAGCGCAACGGCACAGATCTCAGCATAGCGGCGGGAATTATGGCGGGAGTCATAGCCGATTGCGCATTTCTGCGGCAGCTCCGTTGTGCAGAGCCAAGCCGCCAAGCCCTGCGCGGTGCGGCGGACGGTGTAATCATTGAGGCGGTTCGTACCAAGCCCCATAATACCGCGAATGCCTGCCGTTCCGAATTGCAGTTCAGCGCCGAAAGCGCCCTTCAGCGCATCGGTATTTGCCTCCATGTCGCGAAGTTCTTTCCCTTCCTGCTCAGTCAGCGGTGCGGCGCACCATGCTTGATAACGTTCCGAAAAATCCATAAATTACCTCCGTTTTCCGTTTTTTAAAAAACAGCCCAATTGATCCCATTGAGCTGTTTTATAAATTACACATCTTCAATAATTGCGGAATTGGTTCTGGACTGCGGATTGACGAGGGCGCGGAATTTCGAACGAGAATCACGGATCTCGGCAAGCGCCTGTGCGACGGCCTCCTCGGTCGTGCGCAGGGAATCGTCCACATAGTCGTTCGTCACCTGCTTCAGTTCCTTGATCTTTTCCTGCGCGGCACGAACCATTTCGTTGGCCTGATCCTTTGCCTCAAGATAAATTGCCTCCTGCGAGACGAGCTGCTTGGCCTGCGCCTGGGCAGCCTTGAGGATATTCTCCGCCTCACGCTTCGCACTGGTAATCAACTCGTTGCGAGACTCAACAATCGTCTTTGCCTGCTTCATTTCGCCGGGCAGCTTATTGCTGATCTCATCGAGAAGATCCAGCGCACGCTCTCGTTCGATCGAGCATTTATCTCCGCTGAACGGTACGCTTCTTGCGTCCTGTACCATTTCATAAAGTGTGCCGATCAGTTCTTCAATACTGTGTTCGTTCATCGTGTTGCCTCCTTATGATTTCTGATGTCTCTGATTCTGTCTTCAAACTCCGCCAATATCTCCGGCGGAAGAAAGTCGCTGACATCCGCACCGTAAAAACCCATTTCCTTCACTGCGCTGGAGCTGAGATACATATATTGATGCTCAGCGGTAAGAAAGAGGGATTCCAATTCAGGATTCAGCTTACGGTTGATCATTGCCATTTGGAATTCTTTTTCGAAATCGGAGCCTGCGCGCAGACCCTTGATGATCGTACAGCAGCGCTGCCTTTTTGCGTACTCGGCAAGCAGACCGTCGTGCGCGTCAACCTTGACATTCGGCAAATGCGCCGTAACACGCGTCAGCAGGCGCTTGCGCTCCTCTAATTGAAACATCGGCTTCTTCTCGCAATTCACCATGACGCAGACAATTACCTCGTCGAACAGACGAGACGCGCGTTCGATGATATTGAGGTGCCCGTTCGTCACGGGATCGAAGCTGCCGGGGTAGACAGCTATTTTCATAAATCTTCCTTTGTGCGGCGAAACAGCGTGATGACGGTTTTGCCGTAAATATAGTCCTTTGAGCGTTCCAAGCCCACGAACCGCTCCTCAAGCAGCTTGCCGAGAGGACGCTCCGTAATAATTATACCACCTTCCGCCAAAATGTCAATTTCCGAGATGCGTTTTATTGCATTTTCCAGATATTTTTCTGCGTAGGGCGGGTCTAAAAAGATCAGTCGGAAGGATTTTTTACAGCGGGACAGGTAGGTCAGGTAGTCGCCCCGAATGATTTCGGCTCTATCCTCCAAATGTGTGCGCCGCAAATTCTCCCGAATGACCGCAACGGCATCGGCGCGCTCGTCCACAAAGACCGCGTGCCGCGCGCCTCGGCTGAGTGCCTCGATGCCAAGCTGACCGGAGCCGGCAAACAGGTCGAGAACATCCCCGGCAATCTCGTATTGTATGATGTTAAACAGCGCCTGCTTTACCTTATCCGCAGTGGGTCTTGTCAAAAGTCCGTCGGGCGCTTTCAAATTTGTTCCTCGCGCGGTTCCTGTAATCACTCGCATGTTTCATTGCTCCTGTGCGTGAAAATATGCATAGACCGCTTGCGCAGTCGACGCGGGCACCACCTTGCGCAGCTCCTCCTCCGAGGCGCTGCGAATGGCGGAAACGGACTTGAAATGCTTGAGCAGCGCAAGACGGCGCTTCTCTCCTACGCCTTTAATCTCATCCAAGGCAGAGCCGCGGACACGTCTACTTCTCAGGTTTCTATGGTATGTGATCGCAAAGCGGTGCGTCTCCTCCTGAATTCTCCCGATCAGCGCAAACACGGCGGGTGTCGCCTGAATGCCGATCTCCGCGCCGTCCGGCGTTACCAAGGCACGCGTGCGGTGGCGGTTATCCTTCACCATGCCGAAAATCGGAATCTCAATGCCCATTGTCAAAAGTGCCTCCCGAACGGTCTGCGCATGGACGCTTCCCCCGTCAATGAGCAATGCGTCAGGGCGCTCTTCAAACCCTATATCGCCGTCAAGATAGTGGCAAAAGCGGCGGCAAAGCACCTGCCGCATGGAGGCGTAGTCATCCTGATCCGCTAAATTCTCAACCTTAAAACGCTTATAATCGCTTTTTTTCGGTTTTCCGTCCACGAA
This sequence comes from Faecousia sp., assembly GCA_051867015.1. GTDB lineage: Bacteria > Bacillota > Clostridia > Oscillospirales > Oscillospiraceae > JAZOXB01. Next base: position 53,553 of record JBJDYD010000141.1, read on the forward strand.
AACCGTCATGGAAGCGACAATGTCCGTCCCGGCAATATTGGAAATATCGTATGCCTCCAGCCGCGTCGGATAGGTCGGCAGGCGCAGCATTGTCTCCAAAAGCTTTAACGTACCGTTCAGCCGTTCGGAGGCGGTCGTCGCACGCTCTGCCTCCTCCCTTGCGTTCTGATTCGCAAGGGCGACCAGCTTTAGATTATCTCCCCTTTGCGGCACAATAAACCGGACTGTTTTTTCCAGCTGCTCCAGCAGGAGCTGGGCAAAGGGCGCGGCATCCTCCATGGCAAAGGGAAGCAGGACACGCTTGGGTGCTGCTTTGCGGGAAAGATAGTATTGCTTGACGACAGCGGACAGCGCCTCCTGCTCGTCCTCCGGGCGGGTAAGCACCTCATAGTCCTTATCCATCAGATTCCCGCCGATATAATGCAGCACCGCAAAACACGCCTTTGCCTCGGTCTGATACCACCCGATCACATCGGTATCCGCCATCGTCCCCGCCGTGACGAGCTGACGCTGTCCGAGCGATTCGATGGCACGGAGACGGTCGCGGAGCTGTGCGGCTTGCTCAAACGCCATGCGCTCCGCCGCCTCCTCCATCTCCTCACGCAGGCGGTCACACAGCGGCTTATGCTTGCCGGACAGCAGCAGCGCCGCCTGCTGCATCAGGGTGCGGTATTCCTCCTGCGTTTTCTCCGCCCTGCACCAGCCCTCGCAGCGCTGCATCTGATAATTCAGGCAGGGACGTTCCTTGCCGATATCGCGGGGGAATTTTTTGTTGCAGTTCGGCAGCTTAAAAACCGTTCGGATCGTGTCGATCACCTGCTGTGATCTGCCCCGGCTGCCGTAAGGTCCGAAATACTGCGCGCCGTCGTCCGCAACTCTGCCCGCAAGCGTGATCTTCGGGTAAGTCTCCCGCAGATCCAAACGCAGATAGGGATAGCCCTTGTCATCCTTTAGCAGGATATTATATTTCGGCATATAGTGCTTGATGAGCGAGCATTCCAGCACCAGCGCCTCAAATTCCGAAGCGGCGCGGATCGTCTCAAAATGATCCACCGACGCAACCATCCGCCGCGTCTTGAGTGTGTGTGAAGCGGTGTCCTGAAAATACTGAGAAACACGGTTTTTCAGTTTTTTCGCCTTGCCGACATAGATCACGGTATCCGAGGCATCCTTCATCAGATATACCCCCGGCTCATAGGGCAGCGAGAGCGCCGCCAGCTTCAGCTCCTCACGGGTCATCTCGCCCCCTCCTTTCTCGCGTAAACAGACCCGATAGACAACGCTGTCCCAAACGCGGCGGCGCTTGGGACAGCGTTTAGAGTCTGTTAGATAATATCCTTAACCAGCATTGCGGAAAGCTCCTTCACGGCAGCTTCCTCGTCGGGGCCTTCGGCAATGATCGAAATTTCAGTCCCTGCGGTGATTCCCATCGAAAGAACGCCCAAGAGGCTCTTTGCATTGATCTTTCGTTCCTCCGCCTCGATCCAGATGCTGGAACGGAACTCGTTGGCCTTTTGAATAAAATAAGTTACCTGCTTGTTATGAAGTCCGGACTCGCATTTCACGACGGATTTCTCTGTGTACATGTATGTCACTCCTTAAAATCTCGAACACAGTCGAGAGATGCTATTAGATAATATACGCAATTTCCTGCAGTTTGTCAACAGCTTTCGCAAGTTTTTATGCGAGTTCGGCAATCGTAACGCCGTCCTCTCCTTCCCCGTAGACGCCCAAACGGTATCTTTTTACGGCACGATTGCGTTTTAATTCCTCGTGCACCGCCTTTCGCAGCACGCCGGTGCCCTTTCCGTGGATAATGCGAACCTGTGCCAAATTCGCCAGCATCGCGCCGTCTAAGAAATTCGCTAACGTTGCGACTGCCTCGTCGGCACTCATGCCGCGCAGGTCAAGCTCGGTTTGCGCGGCAACATTTCGAAACTCACGTTTGGTTCGCTCGATGACCTTCTTTGCCTGCTGCTGCGTTTCCTCAATCAGATAGACCTCGTTCGGCTGCGCGGTCACCTTCATGATGCCTGCCTGAAGCTGATAGCTGCCGTCCTTATTGATGGCAAGGACGCTTGCCTTCGTACCGAAGCGCAGAAGCTCCACCGTATCGCCGACCTTAATCGCGCGGGTTGGAGCCGGTCGCTCAGGTTCCTTCTGTTTGTCAGAGAATGCCTCCTCTGCCTCGTTCAGCTTGCGGCGCAGCTCTGCCTGTCTGGCATTGCTGCCCTGCACATCGGCGGAATCCTTCATCTGCTTGCGAAGCTGCTTTAATTCCTCCGCAACCTCGTTCGCCGCGCGGCGGGCGTTGTCGATGATGACCTGCGCCTCGGCGCGGGCGCTGCGCATCGCTTTCTCACGTTCGCGCTTGATCTCGGCATAGTATTCCTCAGACCTCGTGCGCATTTGCTCCGTCTCCAAACGTAGCTTCTCCGCCTCGCGCTTGGCATTCTCCATCTGCTGCCGCTGCTGTTCCAGTTGGTTGAGGACATCCTCAAAATTGCGGTCATTCTCATTGACGTAGCTTTTTGCCTGCTCAATAATCAGCTCGGACAAGCCGAGGCGCTTGGAAATCGCAAACGCGTTCGATTTTCCGGGAATGCCGATGAGCAAGCGATAGGTCGGGCGCAGGGTTTCAACGTCAAATTCGCAGGAAGCGTTCATGACGCCGTCGGTGCGCATGGCATAGAGCTTCAGCTCTGCATAGTGCGTAGTCGCAGCGACGCGGCTGCCGCATTTTCTGCAAAACTCGATCAGCGCCGTTGCCAGCGCGGCGCCCTCGGCGGGATCGGTGCCCGCGCCCAGCTCATCGAAGAGCACCAACGTCTCGTCGTCGCACTCCTCCACGATCTGCACAATGTTTTTCATATGGGAGGAGAAGGTGGAAAGGGACTGTTCAATGGATTGCTCGTCCCCGATATCCGCCAGCACCCGCGGGAACACGGAAATCGCGCTGCCGTGGTCGGCGGGGATGTGCAGACCGCACTCCGCCATCAGGGTGAGCAGACCGATGGTTTTCAGCGTTACGGTCTTGCCGCCGGTGTTCGGCCCCGTAATAATCAGCGTATCAAAGTCCGTGCCGAGACGCACCGTAATCGGGACAACGCTTTTGCGGTCGATCAGCGGATGCCGCGCGCGGTTTAGCTCAATGGTCGCATTGGTGCGAATTTCCGGCTCCATGCCGTCCATGCGCAGGGAGAGGCGCGCTTTGGCAAAAATGACATCCAGCGTCACAAGCATTTCATAGCTTGCGGTGATGCTCTCGCGGAAGGATGCCGCCTCCGCCGACAGCTCGGCAAGAATACGCTCTATCTCCTTGCGTTCCTGAAGCAAAAGCTCCCGCAGCGCGTTATTCGCGTTGACCGCCGACATCGGCTCAATGAAAAAGGTGCCGCCCGAGGAGGAGACGTCGTGTACCAGACCGGGAATCTCGCTCTTGTACTCGCTCTTGACGGGTACAACATAGCGGTCGCCGCGCAGGGTGATGATCGGATCGCGCAGATATTTTGCATAGGTCGGAGAGGTGATAATCTTTTGCAGGGACTCCTTCACCTTCGCGCTCTGAATACGCATATGGCGTCGGATATCAGCAAGCTCGCTGCTCGCCGCGTCCGCTATCTCCTCCTCGGAGAGAATGGAATTTGTGATCTTTTCTTCTAAATAGCGGTTGGGAGAAAGCTCCTGAAAATACACATCCAAGTTTGATTGCGTATAATCGCCGTTGTAGTACGCTTTTGCGTTGCGGATGCAGCGCAGGACGCCCGCAATGCGCAGAAGCTCCACAGGCGTCAGGCAGCCGCCGCGATCGGCGCGCTCTAAAGAGGCGGCGATTTCCTTTAATTCATGGAAAGAGGGGGAACCCTTCAGCGAGATCAGCTTACAGGCTGCACTGGTCTGCTGTTGTAACAAGAGAATCTCCTCCGCGTCCGTCAGCGGTGTCAGCTTGCGGCAGCGCTCCTTCGCCTCCTCGCTGTGGGCGCATTCGGCAAGCTTATCTAACACTGTGTGCAATTCCAGCTTATTCAGTGATTTTTCGTATAGCTCCGTCATTTTTTATTTCCTCATATAATCATATAAACAGTGATTTGTACAGATCAAGGGTAAAGAAGCCGCGCTCAAGACGCATCGTCAAATAGCTCTCAGTCAGACCGTTTAATTCCCGCAAGGCACCGTCTGACAGGGAGAAGGAAAACAGGCGTTTCGGGTCAGCGGAGGCAATATACCGCATTGCCGCCAAGCTCCCTTCGGAAACCGGCATACGAATGCCGTCAGTCACCTCGCTTCTGCATTCCGCGCATTGGAGGATGCCCTGCGTCACATTGAAACGGTTCGGATTTGGATTCCCGCAGACGGCGCAGCCGCGCAGATCGGGCAGGAAGCCTGCGACGCAGGCAAGACGCAGCTCAAAAGCAGCTTTCACAAGCATTTGCGGCTTTTTCAGCTTCGCAAGCGCATAAAGGGCGTTCAACAGGAGCGACAGCAGCTCCGGTGACGCGTCCTCCTCCTGCGCTACCGCGTCCGTCACCTGCGCGAAATAGGAAGCAAGGTATAAAAGCTCGATATCCCCGCGCAGCTCAGGAAACATCTCCTTCACCACAGCCTCGGTGATCGTGTATTTCCCCTGCTTTTCCGAGAGGGTAAACTCGGAATAGGTCAGAAGCTGGCACGCCGCCTTGCTGCGGCTCCTGCCGGATTTGACGCCGCGCGCACGGAGTGTTATTTTCCCATGCTCACGCGTCAGCACGGTCAGCAGTTTGTCCGCGTCCTTGTATTCGGTCTCGCGAAGGATAATCCCCTCGGTCTTTTCGTACATAATGTAATCATTTCCTCATTTTATGTGCAGCATTCGTTTCAGCTTTCCGTAAGCGCGGTGCAGGAGGGAGGTCATTTTTCTCTTCAGCCGCTTGCATCGCAGCGTTCGGAAACGGGGCTGGGCTTGGGAGAGTACTTTACAAAGCCGCACATAAGTCTCGTACCAAACGGGAATAAACAAACATTCTGCGGCGGTGTGCTGTCTGTGGTATCCGATGCTGAGATTCACGCCGCACGCTTCCCTGGCGACATAAGAGATATCCGTGCCCGCTTTGTGATTCAGCACCTTTGACGCAAGCTGCGACTCGATATAACTGCAAAAGGCCTTGCTGTTTAGAATGCCGTGATAATGGCAGCAGTCTTTTCCCGGCAAATCCAATGAGATCATGTAGCTATGTCGGTTCATCTCCCGCATGAGACGTCTATTCGTATTGCAAAGCAGACCTGCGCCCAAATGCCCGTGTTCTTCCCCGTCGAAAATCAGTAAAGAATGTCCCGAATCCTTCAGGAGCCAAAGCAGCGCGCAGCCCGCGCGGTCATCCGCACCCAAGCCGGCTTCTTCACTGCTCCCATTTACCTGATCCGCTGAAAAAACAGGCATCGTTTCCAAACGGCGATGCAGATAGTTCTCGTCCCAAAATGTATCCGCGTGGGCAAGGAGAAGCACACGGTCCTGCCTTGTCCCAGGGACATAGACGTACCGCTCTAGCAGGTTTGTCCCTTCAAAATACTGCGCGTTCGGAAGCGCACGAAAGCGCTGCAGCACCTCACTTCCGTCGTATAACGGACAACGGAGAAACTCCGCCAACGTCTCCAGTGCCGCCTCTTGCGCAACCGGGTTTATTTCTGTCTGATCCATATACTCTCCTTGATTGCACCGGCTTTCGCTCATTCTTTGCTTCACGCTGATATAATAAATACACCTCCGGCGCACCGGTTTCTAAAAACAAATTCCAGAAAAATGCCGAATCCATCGTATTCCTCCCGCGTTCGTTCTGCCGTTAGGATTTGCGGCGCAGACGCGGAAGATACGATGAAAAAAATGCTTATGATTCGTAGCCGAAGTTGCGGATCAGGAAATCGCTGTCGCGCCAATTCTCCTTGACCTTGACCCAAGTCTGCAAGAAGACCTTTGTTCCCATAAAGCGTTCGCAATCCTCGCGGGCGGCGGTGGAGATTTTTTTCAGCATGGCACCGTTTTTGCCGATGATAATCCCCTTATGGCTTGCCTTTTCGCAGTAAATTGTCGCATCAATGTCAATCACGCCGTTGTCCCGTTCGGAGAATTTGGTGATCTCCACCGCCGTACCGTGCGGGATCTCCCGCTCTAAGTTCCACAGCAGCTTTTCCCGGATGATCTCCGCGATCACCTGCCGCTCGGGCTGGTCGGAGGTCATGTCCTCCGGGAAGAAAAACGGACTTTCCTCGGCATACTTTGCGCACTCGTCCAGCAGCGCCTTCACGCCGTCGTTATATTTCGCGGAGATCGGCATTACCGCGGCAAAATCAAACTGCGCGGAATAGGCGGCAATCACTGCCAAAAGCTGCTCCTTGTCCGGCACGGTGTCAATTTTGTTGATGACCAGAATGGCAGGCGCGCCGCTTGCTTTGATCTGTGCGATGAGATTTTCCTCCTGCGGGCCGACATTCGGGATCGGCTCGACGATCAGCAGCACGAGATCCACATCCGCAACGGATTCCTTTACCACCCCGACCATATAGTCACCAAGCTTCGTACGCGGACGGTGAAAGCCGGGAGTGTCGATAAAGACGAGCTGGGTGTCCCCCCTCGTCAGCACACCGCAGATGCGGTTGCGCGTGGTCTGCGGCTTATTCGAGACAATCGCGATTTTTTCTCCGACCAAGTGGTTGATCAGGGTAGATTTCCCCACATTCGGTCTGCCCGCAATGGTAATCATAACGGATTTTGTACTCATTTTTTCTCTCCCAAGTAAAATTCAAAAATCATCTGATCCTCTGCCTTATCTGCGTGCCCGTCCATAAACAGCGTCGGAACGCCGCCCATTTTGCGGTAAAAGCCCTGCGCGGGCAGATTATGACAGTTGCATTGGCAGAAGAATTTATCCAGTCCGCGCTCCTTACAGACTGCGCGCATATGATCGAAAACACGCCTGCCCAGCCCTTTTCCACGGTATTCCTCAAGGAAATACAGCGCATTCAGGCAAAGCTCAAAATCCCTATATGCGCCGGCATGTGGCGGCCCGTAATAAAAATAGCCGACGCAGTGCTCTCCGTCCGTTGCAAGGTAAAAATCCTGCTTTGGATCCTCCATCCGCTTGCGGTCGCGCGCGGTATAATACGCAAGGTCATAGTTGTCGATCTTCTCGTCGGAATAAGTGCCGCGATAGGTCGTCGCCCACACCTTCTGCCGCGTCGCTGCCAAAAGTGCCGCCTCCTCCGGCGTCGCTTTTCGAAACGCAATCATCGCTGCAGCCCCAGCTCCGCCGCGATCAGCTCCTCGCGCGTGCGCATTTGGCGTTTCATCTCGCCCTCGTCCAAGTGGTCATAGCCAAGAAGGTGCAGGATCGAGTGGATCGTCAGATAGCCGACCTCACGCTTTAAGCTATTGCCGAAGCGCTTTGCCTGATCCCTCGCGCGCTCCAAAGAAATCGCCATATCTCCCAAGGGAAGCAGCCCCGTCTGCGGGTCGATCAGCTCGCCGACATCCTTCGGAAATTCCCCCGGGGTAAAGGAAAACATCGGGAAGGACAGCACATCCGTCGCGCTGTCAATTTCTCTTGTCGTGCGGTTAATGGCGCGGATGCCCTCGTCGTCCGTCACAAGGACATTGATTTCACAGGGAACCTCGACGCCCTCCGCCGCAAGCGCCGCTGAGATGCAGCGGTGCAGATGAATGGTCAGCGCCGGGTTTTTATCCTTCTTTTCGGAATAACGGACATAAATCTGATGCTTCATCGTTCCTGCTTCCTTCTGTAAACCTTTTTCTGCGCAGGCAGCTCTTTCTTTTCGCCCGTTTCATAGGCAGCGATAATGCGCTGCACAAGGGCATGGCGCACAACATCGCTCGCCGTCAGACGGCAAATGGCAATGTCTGGAATATTTTCCAAAATCCGCACCGCGTCCTTTAAGCCGCTCGTCTTGTCGCTCGGCAGGTCGATCTGCGTGATATCGCCAGTGATAACAATCTTCGAGCCGAAGCCGAGACGCGTCAGGAACATTTTCATCTGCTCACGCGTCGTGTTCTGCGCCTCATCGAGAATAATAAAGCTGTCATCGAGCGTTCTGCCGCGCATATAGGCAAGGGGCGCAACCTCGATATTGCCGCGCTCCAAATACTTTTGGTAGGTCTCAGCGCCGAGCATATCATACAGCGCGTCATACAGCGGGCGCAGATAGGGATCTACCTTATTTTGCAGATCGCCGGGCAGGAAGCCGAGCCGTTCTCCCGCTTCCACGGCAGGACGGGTCAGAATAATGCGGTTAACCGTCTTCGCGCGGAATGCCGCCACCGCCGCAGCTACGGCAAGATAGGTCTTGCCCGTACCGGCAGGGCCGACGCCGATGGTGATGGTATTTTTGCCGATTGCTTTCATATACCGCTGCTGCCCAAGGGTCTTTGCCTTAATGGGCTTTCCCTTTGCCGTGATGCAGACGACATCCTTTGCCATTTCGCCGATCTTGTCGTCATTGCCCGAGGAGACAAGGTCGATCAGATAGCGCACCTTCTGCTCGTCGATGGGCTCGCCCTTGGCGGCAAGCGTCAGTAAACCCTCAATGGCGCGCGCGGCGCGATCCGCAGCCTCCTCCTCTCCACTGACCTTCAGCTCCGTCCCCCGATTGGTGATCTTAACGCCGTAGGTCTGCTCAATGCGTTTGATGTTTTCATCAAACGAGCCGAACACATTGATGATCTGCTCGATCCGTTCGGCATTGATGATTCGTTCACTCATTACTTTCTCCTTTGTAAGGCTCCTCGATAGGGACGAGGCGCGCAATCATTTCGTTGCAGGTGCTTTTTGCCTGCAGAACATACAGACCGCCGCTTTCCAAAAAGCTTTCCTCCGTCTGCTCTATCGTTCCGGCAATCATGTCAGAGCGCGTCTGACGCTGCCATGCCGCAGAAAGCGCGTTATGTGCGGTATCCGCGTCGACCGTGACTTCCTTTCCCTCATATTCCCGATAGGTCACCGTCTCAAGGGTCACGGGAAAAGTATAACCTGCAAGCGTTATTTTCTTTACGTCTATCATTTTATCACAACTGCCTGTGTAAATTCCACTGTTTCCGCATAAATTTATTCTTTTTCTTCCGACGATCAGTGAAATCTGCGTCCATTCTCTGCCCGTATAGCTTTTTTCGGTACGCTGCGCGGGCATAACAACCGTTCCGTTGTGCCACGTCTGCGCATAGATCTCCGCATCTGCGCAGACGGCGCGCAGATAAAGGCCGTAATCCTCATAGCCGGAGACGAGGATCTGTCCCGCTTTAACCGCGTCGCCCCGTTTACATAGGCGCATTCCCTCCAAAATACGATAATCCGTAATGATGCCGTCGCGCAGGGCGACAATTGACCCTGCGGCATAGGGCGGCTTTTCGGAAGAGGCAACGCTGCGCTCCGTGACGAGAACGGTCAGTTTCCCACCCGTCCGATTGACGGCGAGCCACGAAAGCTCCGGCACGCGGTTGAGCATCTGCGCTCTTGTCATCTGCGAATCCACTGAGGGCGCCCAAGTACCGAAACGGATACCAAGCTCCTCCAGCTGCCGAAGAATGGCTTCCTCATGCACCGTCTCCTCTCCCTCGACGGTAATTACCCAAACAAAGGACTGCAAAAAAAAGGTCAGACCTATCACAGCCGCTGCGCCGAACGCCAAAATCGGGCGCGCACGAAGAGGTCTGAGCGTTTGCAGGAGTCCGCGTTCGTGTAAGACCTCTACAGTGCAAAAGCTGCGTATGGCAAGCGCTTCCAGCCTCTTTTTCTCTTTCGACAGCAGGGAGAGCTCGATTCGCAGCTCGTCCTTGCGGCACAAATCCCAAAAAACAATTCCTTCCTCCGCAAGCAGATTGAAGCACCGCTCCACATACGCGCCGGAGATGCAGACGCGGAGCTCTCCGCGCAAAAAACGAATGACGGGGTTCATAGGCTTCACTCCAATTCCACCGCGCGGATCGTGCCGCAGATTTCCAACGTGTTTTTACTCATGCTGACAATCGAAAGCCCCATGCCGGCAATACGAATGCTTCCGTGCTTCACGGCTACCTGTACGAGCGTATCCTCATATTGCGTAACGCCGCGATGATTCTCAATACAGACCCGCCTTTTCCCACGAAGTATCACAAAAGGGGTCTCGCTCAGCGTCTCAGGGGGGATCGCAAGCTTATCGCTGACCGTGTTCGTGAAATGCTTCTTCATTTTGCTCACCTGCCTGCAAACATTCTATGCGTACGAAGTTCATTCTTTCCTTCTTGCGCATATATTCAAACAGGTGATGCTTGTGAAACGTAATCTTCGTTATGTTTTCCCCGTTCTCGGCATTGCGGCGCTTCTTTGCTTCTCCTCGGAAGCTGCGGAGGCTGTCAGGGAGGGCTTGCGTATTTGCGGCACGTCGGTCATTCCGGCGCTTTTCCCGTTTTTCGTCCTGACCAATTACTTCCTTGGCATTCGCTCCGCGCAGCAGCCGTCCCGCATGGCAGACAGACTGGTGTCCGCCTGTTTCGGTCTGCGCGGAAGCTGCATGACGCCGCTGCTGTTAAGCTTTCTGGGCGGTTATCCGGTGGGCGTCTCCTGCACCGTGCGCCTGTATCAAGACGGCGTTCTTTCCAAGGGCGAGGCGGAGCGCCTGCTGTTGTTTTGCAACAATTCCGGACCCGCCTTCTTTTTCGGGGTCATCGGCGGTACGGTGCTTCACAGCGTCAAAGCGGGCGCGCTGCTCTATCTTGCCCACATCCTTGCCGCGCTGTGCTGCGGCGCATTGCTTCGTGTGACGGAGAAGGAACGCTTCACAATTCGCCGCGTCAATGCAGCGCAGATCGAGCAGCGCGGTTTTTTGGACGCAATTTCAGCTTCATGCGCCTCTCTCCTGCAAATCAGCGGATTGATCGTCTTCTTTTCCGTTGTGCTCGCGCTTTTTGAGGCAAGCGGACTTCTGCGTCTGATGCAAAGGGTGCTACCCTTTCTTCCCGCACAGACCCTCAGCGCGATGCTCTGCGGCTTTTTTGAGCTGTCCGGCGGTGTCGTTCGCCTTTCTGCGTGCGCCCACGCAGAGGAGCTTGCCGCTTTTTTGATGGGCTGGGGCGGCATATGCGTGCATCTGCAAGCCATGAGCTTTTGGAAGCCCGCGCATTTGCAGCCGAGGGGCTACTTCGCCTCCAAGCTCCTGCACGGGCTGCTCTCCGTGCTGTTCGTTCGGCTTTTCCTCTCTCCGACGCCGGTGCTTGCCATCTGCGCGGGTATCGTCGCCGCGTTCTGTGTCTTTTTCCCGCAAATTCGTCAAAAATGGGGTAGAAATCTTCAGCGAAATACGGTATAATCATGATTGAGGTGAAAAGCTATGCTGTTTCGCAAAAAAATTGACCGATTCTGCTCCTATTGCGTCCACGCGGGAAAGATTGACGATACTACTTACCTCTGCGCAAAAAAAGGTATCGTTGCCTCCTGTCACCGCTGCCGCAAATTCAAATATGACCCGCTGAAGCGCATTCCTACGCGCATGAAGCCCAAAGATTTCACGAAATGTGACGATTTGGATTTTTCCCTATGAGCAAAAGGTTCCGATTTCCACAACCCGCATGGAAATCGGAACCTTTTGCTCCGCTGCTGCAACAGCCGGGCGCTTACGGGAGCAGCATAATCAGTGTGCCCGACACGATCGCGACAAGCCCTAGGGCAGATTTTTTTGACAGCCGTTCGTGAAACACAAAGTAGGAAAACGCCACTGTCACCAAGATACTGAGCTTGTCAATGGGAACAACGACGCCCGCAAGCCCGTCGTGCAGCGCTTTATAATAGCAGAGCCACGAGGCACCGGTGGCAAGACCGGAAAGGCAAATAAAGCCAAGCTCTTTTTGGGAAATCGTCTTGACGGTTTTCTGCTTTCCCGTAACAAACACCATGAGCCATGCCATGACTAAGACGACGCCGGTGCGAATCGCAGTGCCCAAATTGGACTCCACGCCGGAAATGCCGAGCTTTCCGAGGATCGCCGTAAGACTTGCGAACACGGCAGAGCCGATTGCGTAGATAAACCAATTTGCTTTCCTGCCCTCCTTGGGCGCAGCATCCTTTTTCTCTATCATTAAAAAGGTTCCGACGCCGAGGAGCAGAACGCCTGCCGCTTTTGGGAGCGTCATTCTTTCAGGCAGGAAAATGGTTGCCAGCAGGACGGTCAGAACCGTGCTGGATTTGTCAATCGGCACGACTTTATTGATATCACCGAGCTGCAGCGCTTTAAAATAGCAAAGCCAAGACGCACCGGTAGCCAAGCCCGAAAGAATCAGGAAAAGCCATGTTCTCCCTTCCACGGCAGCAATCTGCTTCTGCGAGCCGACAACAAACACCATAATCCATGAAAAAATCAGCACAACAATTGTGCGGATTGCCGTTGCGACCGTGGAGTCGGTTTTCCGTATTCCACACTTCGCCAGCACAGAGGTAATTCCCGCAAAAATCGCAGAGCCAAATGCAAATAAGATCCACATACTTTTCTCTCTCCTTGCGCGGAAGTCTCTTCCGTGGTCTTTTCGGAATACATTGTAGCACACGGCACCGGAAGCGTCAATCTCCCTTAAATAGCTCCCGCGCAAAATGCAGGCTTTTGCATTTTGCGCGGGAGTCTGTCATACTATCATGTTTGAAAAGGGATTGCTACAGTTTAAATTCGCAGAACGGTCAAGCCTTCTTGCGGGTCTTGATCATGTCCATTGCGACTGCGGCAATGATGAGGATACCGGTGATGACCTCAAGGATGTAGTCGCTGATTTCAATGCCGAACGGGCGGGACTTACCGGCGTTCTCAATAACAGCCATCAGCAGCGTGCCAATGAAGGTGCCGGTGATCGCGCCGCGGCCGCCTGCCAGAGACGCACCGCCGATAACGGCAGCGGCAATGGCATTCATGTCATAGCCTTCGCCGGTGTTCGGCATTGCGCGGAGGATACGGCCGGCGAACATCATCGCAGCAACGCCGTAGATGAGGCCCGCAACGGAATAGACCATATAGAAGGTCTTGCGAACCTTGATACCGGACAGACGGGCAACCTCGATACCGGAGCCGATGACGAAGAGGTCGCGACCGAAAACGGTATACCGCAAAACAAGGAAGGCAATGATAGCCACGAGAATCCAGATACAGGCGAGGATCGGCAGGAAACCGAAGACATTGTAGTCACCGATCTTTTCGAAGAGCTTGATAAAGGTCTTGCCGTCCGCCTCAAAGAAGGAAACGGAGTTGCCGGAGCAGGCAAGCTTCAAAATGCCGCGGTAGATGGTCTGCGTGCCGAGGGTCGCGATCATCGCGGGAACGTTCAGGTCGAAGATGATAACGCCGTTGATAAAGCCGCAAACGATACAAACGACAAAGTTCAGAATAATGGCAAGCCAAACCGGCTGACCTGCGCGGATCATCAGCGCCATGGTCATGCAGCCGAGACCGGCAATCGCGCCGCCGGAAATGTCGATGCCGCCGGTGATGATGATAAGCGTCTGCGCCACTGCCAGAACGCCGACAATCGCGCCCTGTTTTGTGAGGTTCATGAGGTTATACTGCGTTTTGAAAGTATCCGAGCCAAAGAACGCCAGCAGGAACAGCGCGATGACGACAAGACCGATGGTAAACTCAGAACGCTTTACCATACGGGTGAGCGGGCTTGAGGTTTTTGTCTTAGTAGTAGTGGTCATAATAATCTCTCCTCTTAATCTTCAATGGATGCCATGCGCAGAACATCCTCTTCGGTGAGGGTTTTCAGTGCTTCCTTATCATACTCTGCGGTGATCTTGCCCTGCGCCATCACGATCAGGCGGTCGGACAAGCCCATAACCTCAGGCAAATAAGACGAAATCAGAATCACGCCGCGTCCCTGCGCCGTTAAGCCCTCAATCAGCTTAAAGATCTCCTGCTTCGCACCGACGTCAATACCGACGGTCGGTTCGTCGAAGATCAGAATCTCGGGATCACGGCAGAGCAGCTTCGCGATAACCACCTTCTGCTGATTGCCGCCGGAGAGATTGCCGACAAGCTGAGAGATGGAAGGTGTTTTCACGTTCACATTTTTGGAATACTCCTGCGCACGCTTGCTTTCCTTGCGCAGGTTTACAAAGCCGCCGGTGCTGATCATATCATACGAGCTCATGTTGACATTGGTCTTAATATCCAATTTCAGCGCGCACCCGTCCGCACGGCGGTCTTCGGTCAGGAAGCCGATGCCGCTGTGCAGGGCATCCGTGGGATTTTTGATGTTTACCTTGTTTCCGCGCAGATAAACATCGCCGGTCAGTCGCTTCTCCACGCCGGTCAGGGCGCGCATGATCTCACTTCTGCCCGCTCCGACCAAGCCGAAAAATCCCAAGATCTCACCCTGATGCAGGCTGAAATCAATGTTTTTAAAGTGGTTCGTGTCGGAGAAGTTTTCCACACGGAGCAGCTCCTCGCCCGGTTCAAAATGCTGGATGTTATAAATATCAGTCGCCGGGCGGCCGACCATCTTCTGAATCAGCGAATCCTTTGTGACAGCTTCAATCGGCAGCGTGTCAACATAGGTGCCGTCCTTCAAAATCGTAACGCTGTCGCAAATCTGCATGATCTCCTCTAAGCGATGTGAGATGTAGATAATGCTGACGCCGCGTGCCTTCAGCTCCGCAATGAAGCGGAACAGTATATCAACCTTTTCGTTTTCCAGGAGAGCCGTCGGCTCGTCAAAGATAACGATACGGATATCTTCGTTTACAGAAATTTTGCTGATCGTGACCATCGCCTGCATTGCGATGGGCAGCTCTCGAATTTTTTCCAGCGGGTCTACACCCATTTCAAATTTGTCGATGATTTTCTTGCTGTCCTGCGCCATTTTCTTCCAGTCAACCATACCCAAAGCGTTTTTGGGCTGACGACCGAGGAAATAATTCTCCGCGATGCTGAGATCGGGCGCGATGTTGACATGCTGATAGTTCGCAAAAACGCCATGCGCCTGCGCTTCAACGGCGTTGGCATTCACAACCCACTCGCCGTTATAATTCATGCTGATCTTACCCTGATTCGGCTTCTCAACACCCATGATACACTTGATCAGAGTGGATTTGCCGGCGCCGTTCTCCCCGACCAATGCACGAACCTCTCCCTTTTGCAAGGTGAAGCTCACATCATTCAGTGCGGTAACGCCGGGATAGAACTTGCTGACATGTTCTATTTTTAAGATGGTATCCTGCATTGCTACACCCTCATTCTCTTTTGGCAGGGTCGTTGCGGTCAACGGTGACCGCAACGACCCTTATGGTTTGGTTCAAAAGGTTAATTCAGACGAAAATTACTTGACATACGGGGACATCATGAACTGGATTTCTTCGCTGTCGATGTTGTCGGCAGTGACGATGACGGGCGGGATGTTGACCTGCTGCTCAGCCTCGGGGTTCTTGCCCTCGGTGAGGGTGAGAATCGCGTTCTCCATGGTTCTGTAGCCCTGGGTGAAAGCGTCCTGCACGATGATGGCGGACAGATAGCCGTCCTTCAACGCAGCGATCTCGATGTCGTCGGAGTCAACACCGACGGAGACAACGCCGTCCTTCATGTCAGCGTTACGGAGCGCAGCGCAAACGCCGTCGCAGGTAACGTTGTTGCCGGCATAGATGCCGATGAGTTCAGAGCTGTAGGTGGAAATGGTGCCTTCTGCGTCAGCCTGCGCATCAGCGGAGTCGTTGCCGTTGTACTGGATGTCGGTCAGCGTCAGAGCGGGAGCGTTAGCAGCCATGTAATCCGCGAAGCCCTGCATTCTGAAGTCGAGCGCGGCGTTCTCCATGTTCATCTGCATGCCGATGACACCGGTATCCGTGGAGAGACCTTCCTTCTCCATTGCGGCAAGGAATGCCTCTGCAGCCATCTCGCCGATGGTGGTGTTGGAGCAGTAGTAGAACTCGTTGTAGTATTCGGCATAAGCGCCGTCGTTGCCGTTGCCGAGACCGCAGTTGACGAAGTTCAGAACGATGCCTGCGTCATGGGCTTCCTTGGCCTTGGGGACGGTCGGGTCGATGTTCAGGGTTGCGGTGAGGATGGCGTCGGGCTTCGCAGCGATTGCGTTCTCAAAAGACTTGACATAGCCTTCTGCGTCAGCTTCCTGCGCGGGACCCATGACGGAGTAGTCGATCTTGATGCCGAGCTTCTCTTCGTAGTCCTTAGTGGCCTGCTTGATGCCGGTCTCAACCTGAGACCAGAAGTCGGATGCGGTGGACGGGGTAACATAGATGATCTTGTAGGTCTTTGCGCCGTCGTTACCTTCGGCGGGTTTGTCCTCATCGCCCGCGCAGCCTGCGAACAGAGCGGCGACCATGACGAGGGCAAGGATCAATGCGAGTACCTTTTTCATTGTTTTTCCTCCTAAATTCCTATATTAGATTTGCGATGTGCAAAGACATCCGTAGGTAAGCGGAGCCGCGCTCCGGGATCACATAACGCCCTTTTGCAGAATAATGCAGCCGTAAGGCAGGCGTTCGCTGGTGCAAACCGTGACATAGGCGTTTTTCGCCTTTTCATAGAACTTCGTGCGCTCGATTTCGCCGACGCACTTGGCATCGTAGCCGTGCTTCACAACGGCGGCGATGGTGTCGTCCCAAACCTTGTTTTCCTTGAGAACAACGCCGGAATCCGCATCGGGTACCATGTACTCAATGGGATGCTCGCAGTAGTCCGTATCCAGCGGTACAAGCTGCAAAATCGCGTCAACCATCTCAGCGGCGGTGTTGCCTTTTGCCTGAATGCTGATGGCATTCGGGGATTTGGTAACCGGCGGATAGAAATGATCGGCAATTACGATCAGATCGCCGTGTCCGGTATCGGCAAGTGCCTTCAAAAGATCGGAGCCGATAATATCAGGAATTCCTCTAAGCATCTTTCTTCCTCCTTCAAAAAATTGATATCCATTCAAAACCATTCTTCATTCTGTAGGAATGAAGAACGATGGGTACCCATCGTGGATTTTGAGGTCTGCCTTTCGGAAAGGCAAGCCGTCGCGGCTATTCGGCGTGCTCTGCGAGGAAGGCGTCAATCTCCGCTCTCGTCGGCATGGAAGGCGTTGTGCCGAGCTTTTGGACGGACAACGCTGCCAATGCGTTTGCAAATCTCGCCGCTTCCCAAAGCTCCTTACCCTCGGACAGAGCTGTCAGCAAACCGCCGTTAAAAGCGTCTCCCGCGCCGGTTGTATCAATCGCCTTGACACGGAAAGCGGGAATGATCTCCGCTCTGCCGTTAGAATTGACATAAACGCCGCGGCTGCCAAGGGTGATCAGCACGTTCTGCACGCCCTTGTCAAAGAAAACCTGCGCAGCCTTGTTTGCGCTCTCCAAATCATGCACGGGGATGCCTGTCAATTCCTCTGCCTCGACCTCATTCGGCGTGACAAGGTAAGCGCCCTTCAGGAATTCATCCGTAATCGGCTGGTACGGTGCGGTGTTGATGATCACACGAACGCCGTTCTCCTTCGCGATCTTTGCGACTCTCTCATTCGCGTCCTGATTGACTTCAAGCTGAAGCAGGACATAGGCGGAGTCCTTAATCTGCGCTTCTACACTTGCAATGTCTTCCTCCGTAATGGTGCTGCACGCGCCGGGAACGATCACAATCTCATTCTGACTGGTGTTTTCGTCCACAAGGATCAATGCAATACCGGTGGCGACCTCATCGTTGTAGAAAAGATAATCCTTGGAAAGTCCAACCTCCTCCATGGCGTCCAACGCAACCTCTGCCATGGAATCTCTGCCGAGCTTTGTAATCATGACGACATTGCCGCCGGATTTATGCGCGGCAATTCCCTGATTGAAGCCTTTGCCTCCGGCGCCCTGTTTAAAGAAGCTGCCCTTTACCGTCTCGCCCGGAACCGGGAGATGCGGCGTTCTGCCCATCAGATCAACAACAAAGCTACCGAATACCGTTACTTTCTTCGTCAATTTGCTCTCCTCCAATCAATTCTGAAAAAGTTTAAAAAGTTCTGTCTCTTTATACATATGTAAGGAATGTAAGGGCTTACAGATCTTTAAGCAAAGAAAGGCAACCGGTCGAAAAGGTAATAATCCGTTTGATGACTCGTTGCCTCACTTTTTTACAGTCTCTTCCTCGGAAGACATTCTGAACCGCGCAAAATCAATTCTGTCGGCAAACAGGTGCGCGTCCCCTGCTCCGGTCTTATTTTATTTTCGAAACGGGACATTAGATGACGCATCGCCTGTTCTCCCATCTTCGGAACATCACGGCTGACAACCGAGACATTGTAATTCAGCCAACGCAGCTCTTCAATATCGTCAAAGCCAATCAGCGCAATGTCCTCACCGATGCGCAGCCCCAATTCCTCAAACGCCTTCAGGCAGCCATAGGTCGTCATATTGTTGGAAGCGAAGATCGCCGTGGGCGGCTCCGGCAGTGCGCACAGAGCAAGGGTCTGCTCATAAGCACATTGCACCATGAAGTCACCTTTTCGAATGTATTCCTCTCGCAGCGGAATGTGATTTTCTTCCATCGCGCGGCAATACCCACGAAAACGTTCGCGACCGGGTCTTGAAGCTTCCGGACCCGTAATAACGGCAATTCTCCTGTGCCCGATGCGAATCAATTCATTGACCGCGAGGAAAACGCCCTCATCATCCGCAGTAACAACACGGTCGAACAAGTTGCTGTCAACCTCTCGGTCAAGGAGCACAACGGGAATGCCCAGCGTCTCAAAGTTGTGCAGCCGATAAAGCGTCTCTCCGTCTTCTGCGGAAACCGGGGTGATGATCACGCCGCGAAGTCTATGCTCACGCATGGAGTCTAACACCTTATGCTCCCGTTCGGAGCTTTCATTCGTGCCAAATAGGAAAATATTCAAGCCCATCTCGTCGGCTGCAAGGGTAATACCCTGCAAGAGCTGCGAAAAAAAGGGGTTGCTGATATCTGGGATCACAACACCGACAGAGGTTGAAGTGGAGGTGCTGAGACTGCGGGCGGCGATATTTGGAACGTAATTCAGCTTCTTTACCGCAGCGAGAACACGCTCTGTGTTCTTTGGGCTGACCGTGGTGGAATGGTTCATTACGCGCGAAACCGTCGCGATAGAAACGCCTGCCTCTTTCGCTATCTCATAAATATTCGCTTCTTGCTTAATCATTCCACCCCAGCTCACTTCTGTTAAACGCAAATGTAAACGCTTTCTTCTTTTTACATTTTCAAGATACGCCACTTTTTTCCGCTTGTCAATAGGTCGAACCAAACTTTGGAGGATTCGACAAAACCCACCCTTCCAAATTGGATAATACGCACAATGGAAAGCGCTCATGCTCATGCATTTCTGTCCAAAATGGCGCTGAACATACAGACAAAATTTGCCCCATCCGTTGCGGCTGACGACTCTGTCCGCCGGTACAGAAACCACCGACTGCATACAAACCTACAGCCGGAGATTGCCGCGATCGGTGCGCAGCAGTTCGCGAAGAAGGAGCGTTGCGGATCCGATGTACCCCTTACGGGCAATGTGCGCACCGGTCTCGCAATGACAAGTAGAATTTCTTTTTGCTTCATTAATAATATCCTTTAACGCAGAAACAGCCATGCTTTTGGCATGGCTGTTTCTGTGTTAAAGGATGTTTTATTTCACAATTAAATTGACAAGCTTATTTTTTACGACAATGGTCTTGACGATGCTGCCGCCGAGGCGGTTCAGGAAGGCTGCGACCTTCTCATCTGCGGTTGCGGCTGCAACGACGCTGTCGTTATCGAGGTCTGCCGCGACATGGATCGTGCCGCGCAGCTTACCGTTGACCTGCACCGCCATGTCGATCTCGCTGTCCTTGCACTTTGCCTCGTCATAGGTCGGCCATGCGGAGACCGAGCAGATACCCTCAAAACCGTGCTGCTCCCAAATCTCATCGCAGATGTGCGGCGCAAACGGGCTGAGGAGCTGCAAGAGCGTTTTCAGCTCCGCCGCGTTGCAGCCGTTATCCGACAAGGAGCTGCAAAGGGTCATCAGGGCGGCAAGGGCAGTGTTGCCCTTCAAAGCGTCAATGTCAGAGCTGACCTTCTTGATGGTCTTATGCAGAATCGCCTCGTTCTTTGCGCTGTACGCCGTCTCATGGTCGGTCACGGTCTCGGCAAGATTCCAGACCTTATCCAAGAAGCGCTTGCAGCCCTTGACTGCGTTGGACGACCAGGAGGCAGCCTTTTCAAAGTCGCCGATGAAGATGATGTAGGTGCGCATTGTATCCGCGCCGAACTCCGCGATCACATCGGTGGGGTTAATGACATTGCCGCGGGATTTCGACATCTTGATGCCGCCCTCGCCCAAGATCATGCCATGGCTCGTGCGCTTTGCATACGGCTCCTTCGTGGGCACGATGCCGATATCATAGAGGAACTTATGCCAAAAACGGCTGTAGAGCAGGTGGAGCGTGGTATGCTCCATGCCGCCGTTATACCAATCGACAGGGCTCCAGTACTCCAGCGCTTCCTTCGAAGCAAGCTCCTTATCGTTGTGCGGATCCATATAGCGCAGATAGTACCACGACGAACCGGCCCACTGGGGCATGGTGTCCGTCTCGCGCTTGGCGGGACCGCCGCAGCACGGGCAGGTCGTATTGACCCAGTCGGTCATCTTGGCAAGCGGAGACTGACCGTCGTCCGTCGGCTCGTAGCTGTCCACCTGCGGCAGAAGCAGCGGCAGATCCTTTTCGTCGAGCGGGACGGTGCCGCACTTCGGGCAGTGGACAATGGGGATCGGCTCGCCCCAATAGCGCTGGCGGGAGAAGACCCAGTCGCGGAGCTTGAAGTTGACCTTTGCCTCGCCGATGCCCTTTTCGGTCAAATATGCGATCATCGCCTTTTTCGCCTCCTCAACGCTCATACCGTTGAGGAAATCCGAATTGACCATCACGCCCGTGGCGCAGTCGGTGAAGGGGGCTTCTTCCACATTGCCGCCCTTGACGACTTCAATGATCTCGCAGCCGAACTTCTTCGCGAAATCCCAGTCACGGTCATCATGCGCAGGAACCGCCATAATCGCGCCCGTGCCGTAGGTTGCAAGGACATAGTCGGAGATAAAGATCGGAATCTGCTTGCCGTTCACGGGATTGATGCCCATCACGCCCGCAAGCTTCACGCCGGTCTTTTCCTTGGAAAGCTCCGTGCGCTCGAAGTCGGACTTTGCGGCGGCCGCCGCCTGATATGCCTTGACCTCGTCGGCATTTTCGAGCTTATCCATCCACTTTTCCACAAGCGCGTGCTCCGGCGAAAGCACCATATAGGTTGCGCCGAACAGGGTATCCGGACGGGTGGTATAGACGGTAATATCGTCACCCAGCGTGCTGGCAAAGCGCACCTCCGCGCCCGTGGAGCGTCCGATCCAGTTACGCTGCTGGAGCTTGACGCGGTCAATGAAATCGACATCGTCAAGGTCGTCGAGCAGACGCTGGGCGTACTTCGTGATCCGAAGCATCCACTGGCTCTGTTCCTTGCGGATAACCGGGCTGCCGCAGCGCTCGCAGACATTTTCCACGACCTCCTCGTTGGCAAGCACACACTTGCAGGAGGTACACCAGTTGACGGGCATCTTCGTCTTATAGGCAAGCCCGTTCTTATAGAGCTGAAGGAAGATCCACTGCGTCCACTTAAAATAACTCGGGTCGGTCGTGTTGATCTCTCTGTCCCAATCGAAGCTGTAGCCGAGCGCCTTGAGCTGAGAACGGAAGGTCTCGATGTTATTCTTTGTGACGATTGCAGGGTGGATATGGTTCTTGATGGCGTAGTTCTCCGTGGGCAGTCCGAACGCGTCGTAGCCCATCGGGAACAGGACATTCTCGCCCTGCATACGGTGCTTTCTGGCGATCACATCCATTGCGGTATAGGGGCGGGCGTGTCCCACATGCAGACCGACACCGGAAGGATACGGGAACTCGATGAGGGCATAGAACTTTTTCTTATCCGCCCCCGTCTCCGCCCTGTAGAGCTTTTGTTCCTCCCAGATTTTGTGCCACTTCTGCTCGATTGCGGTAAAATCGTATTTCATGCTATCCCTCTTTTTTATTCCTCAAATGTCAGCGGAACTTCCTTTGCATCGTTCCAAAGGCGCTCCAAATCATAAAACTCGCGCGTTTCGTTCGTGAAAACATGGACGACCAGACAGCCGAAGTCCAGCAGCACCCATGTTCCGCCGCGATGCCCCTCGCGATGGAGCAGCTTTTCTCCCATCTCGTCGGCGACCGCCTCTTCCACGCTGTCGCAGAGCGTCTTAACGTGGGTATTCGAGGTACCGGTGCAGATCAGGAAGTAGTCTGCGATACTGGTCACATCCGTGACCTCCAGCAGCTTGATTCCCAAGCCCTTCCGCTCATCAAGGATCTTCGCGGCATACATTGCAATTTCTCTCGGTGTGTTCATAGTATCTTCTCCGTTCTGCCGTTTCCGGCTGCATTGGTTTTCTATTTTACGGTTCGTCGGAAGAAGCCGCCGGCTCCGCAGGAGGCTCCGTCTCAGGGGGTGCATCCGTCGGCGCTTCCGTTGCTTCCGTTGCATCCGTGGAATCCGTGGAATCCGTGGAATCCGATGCATCCGTGGAATCCGATGCATCCGTGGAATCCGATGCATCTGTAGAATCCGTCTCGTCGCTCGAGTTCGTCGGGTCGGTGGGATCGGGGCCCTCCGTCGGCACGTCGGTGTCGTCTGTGGAATCCTCGGTAGACTCCTCCGTTTCCTCGGAGCTATCCGAAGTGCTGCTGCCTCCGCCGCCGAAGCCATAGGGGTCATAATGTCCGCTGCCGCTGTCGCCCGTTTCCTGACGGAAATTGACATCGTAGACCGTCAAATCAGCCTTGAGCGGATTAAAATGTGCGTTCAAAAGCTCGATTGCCGCTTCAGGATCGACCTCATAATAGGTAACATCGTCGATTTCAAGCGCTCCGCCGGGCAGAGCGCGGCTAAACACGGCAGTCGTATCCACATTTTGAAGCAGATAAGCAAGGTACGTAATATTCTCCGCCGTCAGATCGGTGTCCGACACCTCAGCAAGCTTCTGCGCGTTTTTCTCATAGGCATCAGGCTCCTTCAGCAGCTCGTCCAACAGCGCAAGCAAAAATTCGCGCTGTACGGCGGCAGGCTCGGTTTCAACATCCGTATAGTCGTCGCGATAGGAGAAAAGCTGCATTGCCTTCTTTCCGTCAATCGTCTGTTTTCCGGCGGAAAGCTCGGAATAGTCGGGCGAATCAGGAACGGTGAAGTCCACCCCGCCGACCATATCGATCATGGCCGTCAGAGAAGCCTCATCCAGCACAAAGTAGTAATCAATCTCGAAGCCGATCATGCTCTTAACCATCTCAAGCGTCGCCTTCACACCGCGGCCGTTACCGTCATCCGCCTCGCCGTAGACGCGGTTGATCTTGGGAACCTCATAATTGCCGGCGACATAGGTATCCCGCGGGATACTGAGCAGCGCAAGCTCGCCTGTTTTCAGCTGCACCGAGGCAACCACAAGCGTATCCGTCTGCGCGGTTTTTTCATCCCGGCTCATCAGCAGAATATTCACGGTCTCCGAGTAATTGCGGCTGACGGGTGCCTCAAAATCCACAGGGACATCGACAGACGAGGGCTGTACGGAGTTAACAACATAGGAAAGCTCCTTTGCCTCCTGCTCAGACGGGATCACCAACGCCTCCGCGCTTTTGGAAATCAGCGTAAAACACATCACCGTCGCGCAAAGAAAGATACAGATTGCTGCCGCCAGAAGGACAATCGCCTTGGTTCTTCCGCCGAGACCGCTGCGCTCCTCCTCCGTTTCCGGCTGCGGTGCCTGCACTTCCTCTGCCATCTGCTGAGGCTTCTGTGCCTGCTGCCGCGGCTCTTCGATTCTCTGCCGGGATTCCTCCGGCTGCCGTTTCAGTTCCGTATCCTTCTGCAGAGATTCCGCTGCCTGAGGCTGCGGCTTCTGCGAACTCGGACGGCGTTTTTTATTGCCATATAATTTCATTGCGTTTGCATCCTTTCTTTCAGAAAGCGCAGGGCTGCAAGGGAATTTTTGTCTATCCTGCGCCCCTTGTCGTTCAACTGCGCGATTGACATCTCCAGCCCACGGCGCAGCCCGAGGTCGAGGCTTTGCGCCGTCAGCGTCCGCAGCCCCTCAACGCCGGGAAAGTCACGGTTCGGCTCGATATAGTCCGCAAGATAGATAATCTTCTCCAAAACGGACATATCCGCCTTCCCGGTCGTATGCCAGTAGATTGCCTCAAAGATCGCATCATTTTCTCCGAAGATTTGTTTTGCGATCACCGCGCCGGTCTTCGCGTGCAGTAATTTTGGATTCTCCCTTTCAAAATTATCTAATACTATAGCATATCTGTCACACAATTTCAACTGTTCTTCCCCGTTAAGCGCTTTTGTAATATCATGCAGAATCCCCGCGCGGGCGGCGTCGGTAACATCCGCGCCGTATTGCAGCGCAAGCTGCTTTGCGGTCATGCTGCAGCCTGCCGCGTGCGCTACGCGGGCTGCTTTATGCAGACTCAGGCTGACCTCCGCAAGGCGCGCAAACGGCAGTTTCTTTAAGTTCTCTCCGCAATAATAGAGCCGGTTTTCGCGGATGTAGGCAAGCACCTGCGCCGGCAGGTAGCTCTCCGCACAATCAAACGCCAGCATTGCGCGCACGGAGGTTGAGGAATGCGGAAGATACCGATTCTCAACAAACACCGTCCTCGCTCCGAAGCGCGCTTGCAGCTGTTCCGCGCAGGCTCGGAGCTGCTGCCCGTCGTCCTTGTCCCGATGCGCCACGGCAAGCGTCACTTCCCTTGCGATCCGCTGCGGCTGATACCATGCATCGAAGGAGAAAAACATATCCGTTCCCATCAGTAAAAACAGCTCGTCGTGCGGATATTCCCTGCGCAGCGCCTCCACGGTATCTGCGGTATAGCTCTCCCCTTCACGCTCCAGCTCCAGTGAGAGCACCCGCGTGTCGGGAAGCTCCTGCGCGGCAAGGCGGGTCATTTCCAGCCGATGCCGCGCCGAGGGAGAATTTGCCGTCAGCTTCTTGTGCGGCGGTACGGCGGCAGGGATCAGCAGCACAAGATCAAGCGCAAGCTCCCTCTGAAACTCACGCACTGCCAATAAATGCCCCAAATGCGGCGGGTTAAAGCTTCCGCCGAAAATACCGATCCTTGCCATTTTCTATGCCTTCTCTCTTATTTTTTACCGGTTCTGCGGTCAATTGCCGCTTGGATTGCCGCCTGACGGAAATATTCATTCCGTTTTTCGCGCGCCTCCTTCGCCTGACGACGGCGCTCCTGCGCGCCCCGACGGACGGGATTGGCGTTCTTCTTCTGCAGCGTGCGGGCTTGGCGCGCCGCCTCCTGCGCTTTTTTCTCAGACTTCTTATAAAGGACGAATTTCGAGCCGACGCATTGAATGCCGTCCGCGTGCAGCGCCTCGCACAGCGCGTCGCATGCCTCTCTCGCCGTTAAAAGGGAGGCTTCCAGCACGCGCCCCTTGACGAGTTCACGCGCTTCCAGCTGCGTGGCGGCTTCCGCGATCACATTCTCCGTGATGCCGCCCTTTCCGACCATCAGCGTCGTCTCTAAGGTGTTTGCCTCAGAGCGGAGCTCCGCTCTCTGTTTACTTGTCAGCATCTTCCTGCTCCTTCCTGACCTGCTGCGCAAAAGCGGCAAGCGCTCTTGCGCGGTGGGATATCCGATTCTTTTGCTCTGCGGGGAGCTGGGCAAAGGTACAGCCCGCCTCCGCTACATAAAACACGGGATCATAGCCGAAGCCGTTCTCGCCCTTCGGCTCGTGCAGGATCGTGCCGGGGCATTCCCCTCTTGCGACGATCTTTTTGCCCTCCGGCGTTAACAGGGTAATCACGCTGACGAACCTTGCGGTGCGGCACTCGTCCGGAACCTCCTGCATCAGCTTCAAGAGGTACTCCAAACGGTCGCGGTCAGTCTTGCAGCGCTCTCCGCCGAAACGCGCGGAATAAACACCGGGCGCGCCGTCCAAAGCGTCCACCATCAATCCGGAATCATCCGCAATCGTCGGAAGACCGCAGCAGTCCATAATGGTTTTTGCCTTAATATATGAGTTCTCCTCAAAGGTGGTGCCGTTTTCGTTCGGCTCCACGGTAATGCCCATATCCCGTTGCGCCACGACCTCCATGCCGAGGCTCGTCAAAATCGCGCGCAGCTCCTGCAGCTTATGCGCGTTGTTGCTTGCAAGTACAATCTTCATTCCAAAGCCCCCAAGCAGCGGCGCTGCATCTGTGTCAGCAGCGCATTGCCCTTTCTGCAAAGCGCGACCAGCTTGCGCTGCTCCTCGACGGAGAAGGGTCTGCCCTCGCCCGTCGCCTGTAATTCGATGATGTCGCCCTCCGCCGTCATGACGCAGTTAAGATCGACCAGCGCGCGGGAATCCTCCTCATAGCACAGGTCGAGCATCGCCTCATTGCGCACGATACCGGCGGAAACACCCGCGACATAGGTGCGCACAGGCATTGTCTTTATCTTGCCCTCGGAGAGCAGCTTGCGGCACGCCAGCGTCAGGGCGATAAAGCCGCCGGTGACCGAAGCGGTTCTTGTGCCGCCGTCGCCTTGGAGTACATCGCAGTCCACGGTGATCGTGTAGCCCTCGAGAGCTTGCAGATCGACTGCACTGCGCAGGCTTCTGCCGATCAGACGCTGAATCTCCGCGCTGCGCGGAGAGAGCTTCAGCTTGGCGATGTCGCGTTTGCTGCGCTCGCGGTTCGCGCGGGGCAGCATGGAATACTCCGCCGTGATCCAGCCGCCGGAGGTCACATGGGGCGGAACGCGATCCTCCACCGACGCGTTGCAAAGCACCATGGTATCGCCCACTTCGATCAGGCAGCTTCCCTCGGCAAATTTCGTAAAGCCGAGCGTCGCCTTGACCTTGCGCATTTCATCTGCGGCTCTGCCGTCGTTTCTCATAGGAAAGACCTCCTTAAATCAGCGCGTCAACAAAGCTGCGCGCGTCAAAGGGCATCAGGTCGTCGATCTGCTCGCCCACACCGATATACTTCACGGGAATTTGCAGCTCGTCCGCAACGGCGATGACGATACCGCCCTTTGCCGTGCCGTCAAGCTTTGTCAGCGCAATCGCCGTTACACCGGCAATCTCCTTAAACTGCTTTGCTTGCAGCAGTCCGTTCTGCCCCGTCGTGCCGTCGAGAACCAGCAGAACCTCCTTGTCCGCATCGGGCAGCTCGCGGTCGATGATGCGGGAAATCTTGCCCAGCTCATTCATCAGATTTGCCTTGTTGTGAAGTCTGCCCGCCGTGTCGCACAGGATCACATCCGTGCCGCGCGCCTTTGCCGCGGAGATCGCGTCAAAGACGACGGAGGCGGGGTCCGCGCCCTCATGCTGGCGCACAATCTGCGTGCCGGAGCGGTTCGCCCAAATTTCAAGCTGATCCGCCGCAGCCGCGCGGAAGGTGTCGCCCGCGCAGAGCAGCACACGCTTGCCCTGCGCGCTGAGGCTGTGCGCCAGCTTACCGATGGTTGTCGTCTTGCCGACGCCGTTGACGCCGATGACAAGAATCACCGACGGCTTCGTGCCGATATGCAAAGCGGTATCACCGACGTTCAGCGTCTCGACAAGGATATCCTTGAGCGCGTTATGAATCTCCTCCGCGCCGCGCAGCTTTTGCTCCTTTACCCGCTCGCGGAGCTTTTCAACGACTTTTGTAGAGGTCTCCACACCGATATCCGCGAGGATCATGCTCTCCTCAAGTTCTTCGTAAAATTCCTCATTTGCCCCGGTAAAGGAGTCAAACAGTCCGCCGAGGGTCGCCGCAATCGCGTTTCTCGTTTTTTTCAAGCCGTTTTTGATCTTGTCAAAAAATCCCATATCGTTCTCCTATTTTCTCTATGTTCGGAAGGTTATTCCGTAATGATATCCAATTGCTGCTCCATTTGATTCAGATCCAAGTGCAGAATCTTTGAAACCCCCTGCTCCTGCATCGTCACGC
Source organism: Faecousia sp. (assembly GCA_051867015.1). GTDB lineage: Bacteria > Bacillota > Clostridia > Oscillospirales > Oscillospiraceae > JAZOXB01. The sequence continues at coordinate 81,523 of JBJDYD010000141.1, forward strand.
CGTAGAGCATATCCGCAGCCTCCATCGTGCCGCGGCGGTGGGTAATCACGATGAACTGCGTTTTTTGGCTGAAACCATGCATGTAGCTTGCAAATCGATTGACATTGGGGTCGTCCAGCGCAGCGTCAATCTCATCGAGCATACAGAAGGGCGTCGGACGCACCTTCAATATCGCAAAGTAAAGCGCAATAGCGACAAACGCCTTTTCGCCGCCGGAGAGCAGCGTAATGGTCTTAACCTGCTTGCCGGGCGGCTGGACGCGAATCTCAATGCCGCAGGTCAGCGGCTCGTTCGGATCCTCCAGCTCCAGCGACGCCTTGCCCCCGCCGAACATCTCCGTAAAGGTCTGACCGAAATAGGTGTTGATCTTTGTAAATTCCGTGACGAAGATTTCGGTCATCTGCTTGGTAATGTCGCCGATGATGCCCTCCAAATCTCGCTTGGAGGTCAGCACGTCGTCCCGCTGCCCGGTCAGATATTCATAGCGCTCGTTGACGCGGGCAAATTCCTCAATTGCGCCGAGGTTTGGCGTGCCGAGAGAGGAAATCTTGCGTTTCAGCTCCGCGACGCGCTTCTGCGCCGCACCGATATTCTCGATTTCCGCAGCCGCCTGCGGCGCGGTGGAGCGCGTCAGCTCGTAGGACTCCCAGAGCTTGTCAAGAATCTGCTTTTCCTCCATCTCGGCGGCGGTCTTCTTTGCTTCGAGGCGGGCGCTCTCCCGTTCCATATTGAGGATATCGCGGCTCTTGTTCTGCGCTTCCTTCTCGGTTGCAGTCTTGCGCGCCTCAACGGTCATGCGCTCGTCCAGCGCGGTCTTCAAGCCCTCGCGCTGCCGCTGCCCCTCGTCCAACTGCTTTTGCAGTTCCTCTTCCCGCAGGGCAATCTGCGACAGGAGCGCTTCGTTTTCTTTGCTATATGTTTCGATCAGGGCGGTCTTCTGCGCACGGTCGCCGCGCATAGCAAGCTCTAATCCGCGCAGACGGCTGATTGAGTCCGCCGCCGTTGCCCGTTCCGCTTCCAACGCGGCGGAATCCATGCGGATGGCAGTCATGCGCTCACTCAGGCGGTTGCTCTGCTCCGCAGCGACGCTCTGCCCGTCCGAGACGACGGAAAGCTCCTGCTCCGTCTCGGTGATTTGACGCTCCAATTGCGCGATCTGTTCCGTCAAAGCCTTCTTCCGCGCGGAATCCGTCTTTGTCCGCTCCTCCAACGCGCGCAGCTCGCTCTCTGAGGAGGCAACCGCGTCGCCGATGGCGCCGGAGAGGGCGGCATACTGCTTTTCCTCGCCGGAGAGCCGCAAGGCATTATCCTCCGCCGTGCGCAGCTTCTCCACCTCGGCGGAAAGCTCAAACTCGACCTGCTGCGCAAGCCGCTCCGCTTCGGTCAGCGCCGCTTTCAGGGTGGAAAGCTCCTCCTGCGTATCCTGTTGCAGCTTTTTCAGCCGCTCGACCTCATTCGCGCGGGAGAGGATACCGGCGTTTTTGGACACCGAGCCGCCCGTCATGGAGCCGCCGGCGTTGATGACCTGCCCGTCCAGCGTGACAATACGGAACCGATGTCCGAACCGATCCGCCATAGCGATGGCGGAATCCATATCCTCAGCGAGGACGGTTTTGCCCAATAGATAAGAAAGAATCGGACGGTACAGCGCGTCGCACTGCACCAAAGCGTCCGCAACGCCGACAAAGCCGCGGCAGTTCTCGACACCGCGCTCGTTCAGTTCCTTGCCGCGCATGACGGACAGCGGCAGGAAGGTCGTGCGTCCCGCGTCGTTGCGTTTGAGGTATTGAATGGCAGCCTTCGCCGCCTGCTCATCCGTCACGATGATCTGCTGCATGGCGCTGCCGAGTGCGATTTCAATGGCGACGGTATAGCGGTCGTCGGTGCGGATCAGCTTGGAAACCGGTCCGTGGATGCCGCGCAGGAAGCCCTTCGCGCTCTGCTGCATCACGACGCGCACCGCCTTGGAAAAGCCCTCAAATTCGCGCTCCATCTCCTCAAAGAGCTTTAAGCGCGAAATTGTGGTTTGCAGCGCGACCGTTTTTTCCGTGACCTGCTTTTGCAGGCTGTCGCGTTTTTCCGTCCGCGCCTTGCTGCGCAGGCGGTAGCCCTGAATGGTATTGTTGCAGGCGGTGATCTCCTCCTGCGCCTCGGCAAGGGCTTTTCTCGCGATTGTAAGGCGCGTCTCCGCATCGCTTCTGCGGGCAGCGGCTGCCTCACAGTCCGAAGTCACCTGCGCGCGGCGTTCTTCGCTTTGGGAAAGAGAATTCACGACAGCCGTCAAATCGGCATTTCTTGCGGAAAGCTCGCTTCGCAGGCTCTCCTGCCGGTTGCGCAGCTCAAGATAATGCTTCGTCATACCGTCTGCCGAGTCGGCAAGGCGTTTGCCCTCGGTTTCCGCGCTTTGGAGCTTTTCGGAAAGCTTTTGTGCCTCCTGTACGATCTCCTCAACGCGCTGCTCCAATGCGGCAATCTGCTCCGTGATACCGCCGCTTCGCGTGTCCTGCTCGGCAAGCTCCGCTTGGACGCGGGCGATATTGGCAAGGCAGTTTTCACTGTTTGTGCGCAGCACGGCGAGCGCGCTCTGCACCGCCTGCGTCTGCGCGTCCGCCTGCGCGATTTGCTCGCGCAAGCCGTCAATCTGCGCATCACGGTTGTGCAGGTCAAAGGTCAGCGTCTCGGCAGTCACATAGAGCTGATCCAAAGCGGTATGCTCCTGCTGAAGGATAAACGCGGCGGAATGATAGTCCTCCTCCGCCTTGCGCGCCGTTGCGCTCAGCTTTTCCAGCGTCTTCAGCCACAGCGCCACCTCGAAGCCCTTCAGCTCGTCGCGATAAGCAAGGAACTTCTTTGCTTTCTCCGCCTGCTCGCGCAGCGGTTCAACCTGCAATTCCAACTCGGAAATTTTATCTCCGATACGGAGCAAATTATCCTCGGTGTTGGCAAGACGGCGCTCCGTCTCCTCCTTGCGGTGGCGGTATTTCGAAATGCCCGCCGCCTCCTCGAAGATTTCGCGGCGATCCGTGCTTTTGACGGACAGAATCTCGTCAATACGTCCCTGACTGATATTTGAGTAGCCCTCCCGTCCGAGACCCGTATCCATAAATAATTCGTTAATGTCGCGCAGACGGGCAGACTGCTTGTTGATATAGTATTCGCTTTCACCGGAGCGATAATACCTGCGGGTGATCATCAGCTCGTCGGCGTCGTAACGGATGGCGCGGTCAGAATTATCCAAAACCAGCGTTGCCTCCGCGAAGCCGACCTGCGCGCGCTTTTCCGTGCCGCCGAAGATCACGTCCTCCATCTTCTGCCCGCGCAGAGACCGTGAGCTCTGCTCGCCCATGACCCAGCGGATCGCGTCGGAGATATTCGATTTTCCGCTGCCGTTCGGTCCGACGATCACGGTAATATCATGCCCAAAGCTGATGACCGTTCGATCCGGGAAGGATTTGAAGCCCTGTATTTCCAGTTGTTTCAGATACATTGACAGAATGCTCCTATTGTATTTTGCAATAAGGTATTGTACCAAATATTATGGCAAAATGCAAGCGGAAAGCGATTTTTCTGCGTACAAAGAAAAAATTCTGACTGTTTTTCACAGTCAGAATCATTCATTTGGGAACAGCAGTCGGATTGCCTCCGCTGCGGCTGCCTGCTCTGCGCGTTTTTTGCTGGAACCGACGCCCTGACCGACCGGTGTTCCGTTGAGCAGCACACGCACGGCAAATTCCTTGCAGTGATCCGGCCCATGCTCCGAGATCAGCTCATATTGCAGCGTCTGATCCTTTTTGCGCTGCACCAGCTCCTGCAGCTCCGTTTTATAGTCCTGCGACTTCGGCGTCTGCGCCAGCTTCGGCAGAATCAGGCGCTCAATGATGCCGCGCGCCGCTGCAAAGCCGCCGTCTAAGTAAGCGGCTGCAATCAAGGATTCCATCACGTCGCAGAGCGTGCCGCTGCGATGGCGGCCGCCGCCCTGCTGCTCCCCGTGGCCGAGTAAAAGGTAGTCGCCCAAATGCAGCCGTTCAGCAATCTCCGAGAGATTCTTTTCGCACACCAGCTCCGCGCGGATGCGCGTCAGCTCCCCCTCGTGCTTTGTCGGGAAGGTGCGGTAAAGGTAATCCGCCGTGACAAAGCCGAGGATGGAGTCTCCGAGAAACTCCAGCCGCTCATAGCTGTGCAGATTGTCCTTGAACATTTCGTTGGCATAGGAGCTGTGCGACAGCGCCATTTGCAGGAGCGTTTTATCCTGATAAGTATAGCCGAGGGCTTCTTCAAGCTTCATGCGTTTCCTCCCGCGGCAGGGTCATTGCGGCGACATTCGCGCGAATTTCCTCGCAAAAGCCGCTCTCCACCGCCGCAATTGCCTGTCTGATCGCGCCTCTGACCGCGCGGGCGTCGGAGGAGCCGTGCGCCTTAATGACCGGCTTGCCGATGCCGAGGACGATGGAGCCGCCGACCTCGCGGTAATCCATCATCTGCTTGATATGGTTCACGCCCTTTTTGCAGCACAGGTAACCGACCTTGGAAATCGCACTGCGCATGAACATCTCCTTCATCAGCTTTGACATATAGCTCGCCGTTCCCTCAATGCTCTTGAGCAGGACATTGCCGGAAAAGCCGTCCGCCACAATCACGTCAGCGCCGCCGCTCGGGACGTCGCGCGCCTCGATGTTGCCGATAAAGTGAATGGTTCCGCCCTCGTCCGCTTTTTTCAGGAGCTGGTAAGCCTCGCGGTGCAGCGCGTCGCCCTTCGATTCCTCCGTGCCGTTGTTCAGCAGCGCAACACGCGGATTTTCCTTATGCTGCGCCTTTTTTGCGTAAAAGGAGCCCATGCACCCGAATTGCAGCAGGTATTCCGGCGTGCACTCGTTATTCGCGCCCGCATCCACGATGATCGTGCCGCCGCCGATCGGCAGCAGTGGGGCAAACGCCGCGCGGCGGATGCCTCGGATGCGCTTGACCAAAAGCGTTGCCGCAGTGAGCAGCGCGCCGCTGCTTCCGGCGGAGATGAACGCGTCGCCGCCGCCGTCTGCAAGCATTTTCAGCCCCATGACCATGGAAGAACCACGGTGCAGACGCAGCACATCGGCAGGCTCCGTGTGCATATCGACCACATCCTCCGCGTTTGCCACCTCAACACCGGCAGGCAGCGTATCCCAGCCCTGCGCCTTCATGCATGCAAGCAGTTCCTCGCCGCGTCCGACCAAGACAAGCTCGATTCCGAACTCCTTTGCCGCCTGCAGCGCGCCCGCGACAATCTGTTCCGGTGCGTGATCTCCGCCCATTGCGTCAATGATGATCTTCATGGCTCACTTCGTTCCTTTCTTTCATCGCTTCCAATTGCGCCAGCGCGCGGTTCGCGATGGCAAGATTTTTATTTGCCTTTCCCCGCACCCGCTGCTCCAACGGCGCGATAATGCCGAAATTGACATTCATCGGCTGGAACACGGTTACAGACTCGTCGCTGACATAATACGCCAGCGCACCGATAGCGGTCAGGCGCGTAAAGTCGGGGATCTCTTCGCCGCGCAGCCTCGCCGCCATCGACACCGCCGCGACATAGCCGGAGGCGCAGGATTCAACATAGCCCTCCACACCCGTCATCTGTCCCGCAAAGGCGACCATCGGGTTGCGGCGGTCGGCATAGGTGCGGTCGAGCAGACGCGGAGAGTTTAAAAAGGTATTGCGGTGCATCACGCCGTAGCGGACGAACTCCGCATTGTGCAGGGCGGGAATCATGGAAAAGACGCGCTTCTGCTCCGGGAATTTCAAATGCGTCTGGAAGCCGACCAAATTATAGATATTGCCCGCCGCGTTGTCTCTGCGGAGCTGCACCACGGCATAAGGCTCCTTCCCTGTTGCGGGATCCTTCAGACCGACGGGCTTGAGCGGCCCGTAACGCAGGGTATCCTCGCCGCGCCGCGCCATAACCTCGACGGGCATACAGCCCTCAAAGACATTTTTGTCCTCAAAGCCATGCACCTCCGCCTCCTCCGCCTTTGCAAGCTCCCGCACAAAGGCGGTATACTCTTCGCGGGACATGGCGCAGTTGATATAATCCGCACTGCCCCTGTCATAGCGCGAGGCGTACCACGCGTGCTCCATATCCACGGAGTCCAGCGTGACAAGCGGAGCGGCGGCATCAAAGAAATGCAGATAATCCGTCTGCCCGAAATACGCGGCGATTGCCTCGCTCATGGCGTCGGAGGTCAGCGGGCCCGTGGCAATGATGACAGGTCCCTCCGGAACGCGCGTGACCTCCTCGGAGATCACCTTGACATTCGGGTGATTTTTCAGCTTCTCCGTCACCATGCCGGAAAAGCCGTAGCGGTCGACCGCAAGGCAGCCGCCGGCTTCAACGCGCGTCGCGTCTGCGCAGGAGAGGATCAGGCTGTCCAAACGGCGCAGCTCCTCCTTCAAAAGACCCACCGCGTTTTCCAGCCGGTCTCCGCGCAGGGAATTGGAGCAGACAAGCTCGGCAAAGTCCGCGCAATGATGCGCAGGGGTCATTTTCGCAGGCTTCATCTCGTAGAGACTGACCTGAAAGCCGCGCTGCGCCAGCTGCCACGCTGCCTCGCTGCCGGCAAGCCCCGCACCGATCACTTTCACTTCTGTCATGCTTTCTTCGTTCCTTTGGCTTTTGTAGACTTTGCGGAGGTTTTTTTGGTTTTTTTCTTCTCCTCCGGCTTCTGCTCCGCAGGCGCCAGTTCCTCTGCCGTCTCGACCGTCTCCGTGGTCGCCTTCGGCATACGGCGCTTATAGCCGCGTTTCTCCTCCGGCAGGAATTCCTTACAATTCTCATTGATGCAGAAGGGCTTCATCTGTCCTCTGCCTGATTTCTTAAAGAGGGTCTGTCCGCACGACGGGCAGTCGTTTGCCGTCGGGACGTCCCATGTCATAAAGCCGCACTCCGCGCCGCGCTCGCAGGCATAATAGACATAACCCTTCTTCGACTTGCGCTTGAGGATCGTGCTGCCGCATTTCGGGCAGCGGCCCGGCATACGCTCGACGAGTGGCTTGGTGTTTTTGCATTCCGGGAAGCCCGGGCAGGCAAGGAAACGCCCGAAGCGGCCGCTCTTGATGACCATGCGCCTGCCGCACAGCTCGCAGATCTCGTCGGTCTCCTCGTCCGGTACCTTGATGCGCTTGCCGTCAAGCGCCTGCTCCGCCTCCGTCATTTCGCGGTGGAACTCGGAATAGAAGTCGTGCAGAACACGCTTCCAGTTGACCTTGCCCGCCTCAACCTCGTCTAACTGATGCTCCATATTCGCCGTGAATTCCACGTCAATCACATCGTTGAAATGGGCAAGCATCAGGTCGGTCACAACGATGCCGAGGGGCGTCGGCGCGAGACGTTTTTCTTTTTTCAGAACATATTCTCTGTCCTGTATCGTCGCGACAATCGAGGCATAGGTCGAGGGTCTGCCGACGCCGCGCTCCTCCATCGCCTTGACAAGGGTCGCCTCGGTATAGCGTGCGGGCGGCATGGTAAAGTGCTGCTCCTTCTTGGTGCTCTCGGCGAGCAGACGCTCGTCGCCCTTTAGGTCGGGCAGTCCGCTTTCCTTCTCCTCCGCCTCGTCGTCACGCCCTTCCTCATAAAGCGCGGTAAAGCCGGCGAACTTCATGATCTGATCCGTGGCGCGGAAGATATGCCCCGCGCAGACCGTGTCAACCTGCACCGCGTCATAGCGCGCGTCAGCCATCTGGCAGGCAACAAAGCGACTCCAAATCAGCTTATACAGCCGATACTGCTCACGCGTCAGGTCGCCCTTGATCGTCTCGGGATCGAGCGCAACATTGCTCGGACGGATCGCCTCGTGCGCGTCCTGCGCGCCGGACTTTGCCCGATAGCGGCGCGGCTCACCCGGGTAATACGCCGCGCCGTAGCGACCGATAATAAAGTCCTTCGCAGCGGCAAGCGCCTCTTCGGACAAGCGGAGCGAGTCGGTACGCATATAGGTGATCAAACCGACCGTGCCCTCGCCGGTGATATCCACGCCCTCATAGAGCTGCTGCGCCACTGCCATCGTGCGGCGCGGGGTCATATTGAGCTTGCGTGACGCCTCCTGCTGGAGCGTTGAAGTAATAAAGGGCGGTGTGGGATTGCGGCGCTTTTCCGTGCGCTTGATGCCGGAGATGGTGAATTCCATCCCCGTCACATCGCGGATGATCTCATCAACCTCCGCCTCACTGTGCAGCTCGCGCTTCTTTCCCTCGCCGTGATAGCGGACGGTAAAGCTGCCGGGCTTGTCCACGCAGCGCAGGGCGGCGTCCAACGTCCAATACTCCTTCGGCACAAAAGCCTCGATCTCGCGCTCCCGCTCAACAACGAGACGGGTCGCGACCGACTGCACACGTCCGGCGGAAAGCCCTCTGCGCACCTTTTTCCAAAGCAGCGGACTGAGCTGATAGCCGACAATGCGATCCAAAATTCTTCGCGCCTGCTGCGCGTCCACTAAGTTATAATCAATGTCTCTCGGCTGCTCGATGCTTTTCGTCACAACGCTTTTCGTGATCTCGTTGAAGGTCACGCGCTTCGCCTTCTCATCGGAGATGTCAAGCAGCTGCTTCAAATGCCACGAGATTGCCTCCCCCTCGCGGTCAGGGTCGGTTGCTAAATAAACGCAGCTTGCCTTTTTTGAGGCAGCCTGCAATTCCGAGATAATCGCCTCTTTGCCTGCCATCGGGCGGTACTCCGGCGTAAAATCATGCTCGATATCGACGCCCATCGTACTTTTCGGCAGATCGCGCAAATGTCCCATGCACGCCTCCACGCGATACTCCGGGCCCAAATACTTTCCAATGGTCTTCGCCTTGGAGGGCGATTCCACAATGACCAAATTATTTCCCTTTGCCATGCAGGGACCTCCGATTTCAGAATTATTTTCGCTGATAGCAATTTCCGGACGATTTGCTTGCAAGCCCTTTGATTTGCAGCAGCGTTAAAGCCGCCATCAGCTGTTGTGCCGGCAATGCGGTTGCCGCCACAAGCGCGTCGGCATATTGCGGTTCGTCCGTCAGCTTTTCCAGAACGAGGCGTTCGTCCTCCGTCAGTGCCGTCTTTGTCTCTTTTTCGTCACTATAATGCTTTGCCGCCGGAATGTCAACGACTTTTTTGTCGCAGCCGTCCGGAAAGATCACGGGAGAGTAAACCGGCATTGCCTTTTGAAAACGCACCTGATAGATGCGCCGCAGCTCCTCCTTGGCGCGGCCGTCCGCGATTTTGTCCGGAAAGAGGAACTGATACTCGCGCAGCGCCTCCCAGCCGTTTTCGACCATACACGCGCCCTCGCGGAGCAGCCGATTGCTGCCCTCGCAGAATTTTGAGCCGATATTCCCGGGGATTACAAACACATCCCGCCCCTGCTCCAAAGCGCACTGCGCCGTAATCAGCGCGCCGCTTTTCTCCGGTGCCTCCACGACCAGCACGCCGAGGGACAGTCCGCTGATGATACGGTTGCGCACCGGAAAGTTTGCGCGATCCGGAGGCGTCCCCGGCGGGTATTCGCTCATCAGGCAGCCGTGCAGCATAATCTCTCGAAACAGCGCATGGTTCTCGCGCGGATAAACCACGTCCACGCCGCAGCCGAGCACGCAGACAACCGGCACAGTCGAATCCAATGCGCCGCTCAGCGCCATTGTGTCGATCCCGCGCGCCCCGCCGGAGACAACCACGCCGCCGCTCATGGCGATCAGCCTGCCGAATTGCTTTGCGTGCAGCAGCCCGTAGGCGCTGCACCGCCTTGAGCCAACCACGCCAATTGCCGCCTCCTCGTCAAAGAGCGGCAGCTTTCCTTTATAGTAAAGCAGCGCAGGCGGATCCGGTATATTCTTGAGGCGGTTGGGATATTCCTCGTCCGCATAGGTCAAAAGCTCGATGCCTTTGTCGTCGCACTCGACCAAAATACGCCGCGCCTGTTCCAGTGATTTGTCGTTCAGTCCCTCCAGCCAGCGGCGCTCGAAGCCCTCTGTTTGCAAATAGTCCGATTCGCGCAGCTCGTAAATGCGCTCCGCCGTGCCGTACAGCTTCAAAAGCGCAGCGCGTCCGCGAGTGCCGATTCCTTTTCGTGTGGACAACCAAATCCAATGCTCCAACATCGCTATCTCTCTTTTCGTATGTTGTCTCTGATAGGATCAGAATTTCATATTCCACATGGCTATTGCCGCCGCAACCGCTGCGTTGAGCGATTCACACCGAGGCTGCATCGGTATGATGATCTGCCGGTCGGAGGCTTGCAGCAGACGAGCGCAGATTCCCTGCCCTTCACTGCCGATCACCACAAGATCGTTTCGAATATCCGCCTGACGAATCTCTATCGCGCTGTCCGAGAGCGCCGTCGCCGTAACGCGGATTCCGCCCTCTTTACACGCGCGCAGAACATCCTCCGTCTCCGCGCTCTGCGGCACGGTGCGGAACACCGCTCCCATCGAGGCGCGGACGGTTTTTTCCGAGAACGGATCCGCACACCCGTTTGTCAGCAGCACGGGCACGCCGAAGGCATCCGCTGTGCGCAGGATCGTGCCGAGATTGCCCGGGTCTTGAATGCGGTCAAGCAGGAGCATCCCGCCCCTAACCTCCGCAGCTTTATGCCTCGGAAGCGCGCAGGTAAAAACTACGCCCTGCGGCGTCTTCATGCTTGAAAGACTCTGCATCAGGGAATCCGGAATCTCCGCAATACGCACCTCCGCCGGAAGCGCGGGCAGCGTCTGACCTTCGGAAACGACCACCGTCTTTATATGTGGATGCCACTTCATCGCTTCCTCGAGCAGCTTAAAGCCGTCCGCGACAAATTCACCGCATTCCTCCCGATAGGCGCGCGAGGTCTGTAATTTTCGGATATGCCGCAACAGTGGATTTTGGTTGCTGGTAATCCGTTCCGCCATATACGCATTCCTCCGTCTCTGCATATTTGGGGATAAAGAACGTATAACCCCCATAGATACGGGATAGATTTCGATACATTATAAATATTATACACAGCCGTGTCAAGTATTGCAATATCACCTGCACAAATTTTCTGTCCGTTCTCTTTTCTTTCAAACGAAAGCTCCCTGCAAGGCGTTATCCCTGCAGGGAGCTTACATTCTACCGGATGTTCGGACTGTCTTTATTCTGCCGGTGTCTTAAAAGCGCGATTCCTCTATATCGTGGAGCGCGTCCTCCATGCTTAAGGCAGTGTGGCGGCGAATGGCCTCTTCGGCTGCCGATACGTCACGCTGCTTGATTGCCAGATAAATACGCTCATGGTATTGATGCGCTTTGCGGCGTCGGTCGCTGCTATGCGCCGTGATGCTGCGGAAAGCGCGCATTTGGTTGCGGATATCGGAGTAGGAATCGCTCATACGCTCATTGCCAAGCAAGGAGACGATGCAGGCGTGAAAATCCTCGTCCGATTTCACGAAATCGACATCCTCATCCAAATCGTCCATATGTGCTTCACTCAGATAAGCGCTGTCAAACCGCTTTTCCGCTTCGGGATCTGTCGGCAATATCTCCTCGATCACCTTTTTCGCGGCATATAAATCAAACATCAGCCGCAATTCAAAAATTTCACGGATATCCTCCGGCGTTGGGCTGTATACCCGAAAGCCGCGTCCGTTGCTGAATACCAGTCCTTCCTCGCTGAGCTTCATCAGTGCATCACGGATCGGCGTCCGGCTGATGCCGAACTCCTCCGCCAGCTTCGAATCCACCAAACGCATACCTGCGGGAAACTTTTTCTCAAGGATGCTCGCTTTCAACGCGTCATATGCCTGCTTATTCAGATTGTCAACGGTCAGCTTCATAGCAATCTCTCCAGTTATTTCTAATCCTGATTTCATCAATCATCCCGTACTGCGCACGCACCGTCTGGCGGAAACGGCGATAAACGCTCTTTTGGGATTCCGTCACACATAAAACGCGATGAATGCGCCGTACGAGTCTTCATTCAATACCATTGTAGCGGGTTTTTGTAATTTGTCAAGTCGTGTCTCACTACAATTCTCCAAAAAATGTAAGCGCTTAATAGAGCTTCTCCCGTACTGCTGCGTATGCGCTGTAGGTTGCGTCACCGATTCGTCCGGGTTTGCTGCAATCACCGACCCATTGCATCGGAACCTCCGACAACCCATCGGGCAGCGTATTCATTGCCAGACCCGCTGCGAGGATCACCGTATCCGCGAGCAGCAGTTGTTCGGTGCCGTCGGGCAAACAGACGCGGACGCCTTCTTCGTTGATCTCCAGCACTTTTGTGCCCGTAAGCAGGCGGACGCCCTTCTCCGGCAGCAGCACATGCATGGCGGCTTTATTAAACTCGTCCATGTCCTGTGCATAGCCGGGCATCATTTCGATCACGGTAACCTCACGGTCGTTCTCCGTGGCAGGTGCTTCGCTTTTGCGGTACAGGAGCGGACCGTCAATGCCGTCAACGCCGGTAAATTCGATCTTAACGCGCTCACCGGCAAAGTACTCCGCCGTTTCGCAGCCGCTTGCACCGCCGCCGATGATAGCAACCCGCCTTCCGACGCGGGAGGGCTCTTGCAGCGCTTCGATCGCGGTAATCACGTTTTTCCCCGTGCTGCCGGCAATAAAGCGGGCATAGGAAGCACCCACTGCCGCAATCACACGATCCGGCTTGAACTGCGCCAGCAGCTCCGGCGTGACGCACGCGCCCAGATGCACATCGACGCCCAAAAGCTCCATTTGATGCGCATACCAATCCACCAGCTTGCCGATCTTCTGTTTATTCGGAGGGATCGCAGCGGCATTCAGCGAACCGCCCAGCTTGTCTTCCTTCTCATAAAGCGCCACGGTATGTCCCTGCAGCGCGGCAACTCTCGCCGCCTCACAGCCGGCGGGACCGCCGCCGATCACGGCAACTCTCTGCGGCGCTTCCCGGATGACGCTTCCGTACATATATTCCCGTCCCGTCTCCGGGTTCACGGCACAGCGCAGGGAGCGTCCGGAATCGAGCGTGCGGAAGCAATGCTGGCAAGACAGACAGGGACGGATCTCCTCCGCTTTTCCCGCCAACGCCTTGCGCGGGAAATCGGGATCCGCCAAAAGCGGTCTGCCGAGCGCGACCAAATCCACCTTGCCCTCGCCCAAGATCCGATCAATTTCCTCGGGATAACGGATCGTGTTGGCGCAGATTACCGGAATGTGAACGGCAGCCTTGACCTGCGCCGCCTTCTCCACCAGCAGGCAGGAGGTATCGCCCAGTCCGTTGGGCGGATTCGTAAAGGTATAGGCATTCGGGATACCGGCGGAAAGGTCAATCGCCGCAACACCCGCCTTTTCCAAAATCTTTGCGATCTCCACCGACTCCTCAACGGTTCTGCCGCCGACGGCAAACTCATCGACACTGTAGCGCACCATAATCGGGAAGCGGTCTCCGACAACCTGTTTTGCCTTTTGGATCAATTCCACAAGGAAGCGCGTGCGGTTTTCCAAGCTGCCGCCATAGCAGTCGGTTCTTTTATTATAAATCGGAGAAAGGAATTCGGCAATCAGATAACCGTGCGCACCGTGGAGCGTAACCGCATCCACGCCTGCCATTTTCGCATTCGCGATCGTGCGCACAAACTGCTGCTGAACCTCCGCAATTTCTTCGATACTCAGGCTCTTGACCTCTACGCCGGAAAAACGGCTGCGGTCCGAGGAGGAAACTCTCGGTGCCAAGGTCGCTTCGGAGCCGAAATGTGCAATTTCAATAGACACCTTTGTGCCAAAGCTCTGAATCCGTTCAATCAGATTCGACCATGCGGGAACAAATTTTTCATCGTAAAGCATCGGCTGTACGCCGTGGTTCTTACTGTTGGGGTCAACGGACACCGCCTCCAACACCATAAGCCCCACACCGCCTTTTGCGCGGCGGAAATAGTAATTCTCCATTTGCGGCGTCAGACAGCCGTTTTCGTTGGAATAATTGGTGTTCATCGGAGGCATAACGAGGCGGTTCTTTAAGCGCATCGTGCCGATACGCAGGGGGGAAGCCATTGTAATTGTATCCATAATAAACGCAGCTCCTTTCAGCTTTTAATTTAGGGCAATCCCCCGAAGGAGATTGCCCTATCTCAAAGGGGAACGAAGGGGGAGGAAAAGGAACTAAAAAATAGTATGTTGATTAGTTCAGGTACTGATCAACGTTGGAAGCGTCGATAATGACAGCCTCAACGAGGTACTGGTCTTCGAGCTTTTCGCCCTTGGCAAGCTTCAGGACGCAATCAATCGCAGCCTTGGACTGTGCGCCGGTAGCCTGGTCAACGGAGATTTCCAAACGGCCTTCCTTGATTGCCTTGAGCGCATCGTCAACAGCGTCAACGCCGTATGCCTTGATCTCGCCATCCTTGCCGATATCTTCCACGGCCTTGATTGCGCCGAGCGCCATGTTATCATTCTGGCTGACGAACGCATTGATCTCCGTGCCGGTGGAGAGCCAGTTCTCGGCGAGCTTCAGTGCATCTTCCGTCGTCCATGCAGCCTCTTCCTCAAAGACGACCTTCACATCGGGATACTCCGCAAGCGCTTTTGTATAGCCCTCAGAACGACCGAGCTGACCTTCGGAGCCGCGCGGCCCAAGGAGGATGGCAACATTGCCCTTGCCGCCCATGTCTTCACAAGCACGCTTCATTTCCATGTAGCCCATGTCGGCATTGGAAACACCGACGAAGGTGGTCGCCTTGCTGGGATCGCTGATGTTCTGGTTGTAAATGATGCAGGGGATGCCTGCAGCTTCTGCAGACTCAACCGCGGCGAGAACGCCCTCGGCGGAAACCGGCTCAATGATGATCGCGGTGGCCTTCGCGGTGACAGCCATTTCGATCTGGCTGACCTGCTTGTTGATATCCTGATCCGCGGAAACGACAGTCAGATCAACACCGGCTTCCTTCGCAGCCGCTTCCATGGTCTCGGAGGCAGTGACTGCCCATGCGTTGGACATGTGGCTGATGCAGAAATACGCGACGGGACGGGCTTCTTCCGTTGTGTCTTCCTTCTCGGAAGAACAGCCGACAATGGCAAGTACCATGACGAGCGCCAAGAGAATTGCTAATACCTTTTTCATTTTCTTTTTTCTCCTTTGTTAATTTTATTTCAATGCAGTCCCCTGCATTAAAACCGATTTGTGTTCACCGCTTGCTGCGGCCGCGGACGTCCACAAAGACCGCAAGGATCACGATGACACCCTTAATGATGAGCTGATAATAAGAGTTGACGTTGAGAATATCAAGACCGTTGCTGATTACGGAGAGCACCAGCGCACCGATGATCATGCCGTACCATTTGCCTGCGCCGCCGTCCATGCTGAAGCCGCCGATCACGCACGCAGCAATTGCGTCCAGCTCATAGCCCTCGCCAGTGATCGGGGAGCCGGAGACCGTGCGCGAGGTCAGGAGCATACCGGCAATACCGGCGATCAGACCGCACAGAACATAGGCGGACATTTTGATGAATTTCACATTGATGCCGGAGACGCTTGCCGCTTGATCGTTGCCGCCGACGGCATAAATTCTTCTGCCGTAGACCGTCTTTGTCAGCACAAAGCCGACGAGCAGCGCGATTGCCAAATAGTACACGACAAGGAGCGGAATCGTACCGAACAGCTTACCGCCCGCGATATACTCATATGACTTTGTTACGCCGAATACCGGACGTCCGCCGCTTGCCAGATACGCAAGACCACGGATGATCGACTGCGTGCCGAGCGTGACGACAAAGGCAGGGATTTTCAGATAGGCGATTGCGACGCCGTTGAGCAGACCCGCAAGCAAACCGGTAAGAATCGCGGCGGCAATCGGGACGATGATCGGGTACTGTCCCTGCGCCAGCAGCGCGGCAATAACGCCTGCCAAGCCGACGGTCGAGCCTACGGAGAGATCGAAGCCGCCGACCAGAATCGCGCAAGCCATACCGGTGGCAAGAATGCCGTTGATTGCCGTCTGCTTGAAGATATTGATGATGTTGCCTTTGGTCGCAAACGCCGGTGAGAGGATACTCAGGACGATAAACATCACAATCAGGACGCCCAGCATCACCAGCTCTTTGAATGCTCCCAAATGCAGCTTCTTTTGTTTGACCAATAACTGATTCATAATCACACTGCCTCCGCTTCTGTTGTATCTTTCATTGTACCGAACTGCATATGCATGATGGTTTCCTCGTCAAAGTCCGCGCGGTCAACAAATCCGGTCACCTTGCCGTCAGCGACTACCATGATGCGGTCGCTCATACCCATCACCTCCGGCATTTCAGAGGAGATCATAATGACAGCCTTCCCCGCTTTGGCAAACTCACCGATCAGAAGATAGATATCACGCTTGGCGCCGACGTCAATGCCTCGGGTCGGCTCGTCCAGAATAATGATATCCGGTTCCGAAAGCAGCCATTTTGCGATGGCGATCTTTTGCTGGTTGCCGCCGGAGAGGTACTGCACCTGCTTCTCGGGCGAATCCGTGCGTATTTTCAGCGCCCCAATGTACTTTTCCGCCGCTTTCACACATTTTTTGCGGCTAACCAGCCTTGCCGTACAGAGATCTCGAATGCTGACAATGGTAATATTCTCGCGGACACTGCCGATCAGATTCAGACCGGTGACCTTTCGGTCCTCCGTAATAAACGCCATCTTCTTGGCAACCGCCTTTCGCGGCGCAGTGATGTCCACCGCTTCGCCGTTGACCAAGATCTCACCTGCGGATTTCTTACGCACACCGAAGATCGCTTCCATCATTTCGCTTCGGCCTGCGCCGACCAGTCCCGCAACGCCGAGGACTTCTCCCCTGCGGACGCTGAAGCTTGCATTCTCCACGCGTCCGGGTACGCTCAGATTTCTGACCTCCAGCGCGACCTCTCCGATCGGCACGGTCTCCTTCGGATAGATCTCCTGAATATCACGTCCGACCATCATAGAGATCAGAATATCCTTGTTCAGTTCCCCGATGACATTCTGACCGATAAATTTTCCGTCTCGCAGAACCGTCACGCGGTCAGCGATTTGGAAAATCTCATCCATCTTATGGGAAATGTAGATAATTGCGACGTCTCGCGCACGGAGCTGCCGGATCAGACCGAAGAGCACTTCCACCTCGCGCACGGTCAACGACGCCGTCGGCTCGTCCATAATGATAATCTTCGCATTCCACGAGAGGGCTTTCGCAATTTCAACCATCTGCATCTGCGCGACGCTGAGGCTGCGCATCAGCGCGGAGGGGCTGACCTCAAGACCGATTTCCTTCAGCCACTTTTGAGTTTCCTCCTCCATCGCCTTCTTGCGGACAAGTCCCACGGTATTGCGCATTTCCTTGCCCAGGAAAATATTTTCTGCGATACTCAAATCGAGAACGGGGTTCAGCTCCTGATGGATCATCGCAATTCCGTTTTCCAGAGCCTGCTTCGGCGAACGGATTGCAACGGGGCTGCCTTCCAGCAGTATCTCTCCCTCGTCGGCGTTATAAATGCCCATCAGGATCTTCATTAGGGTGGATTTTCCGGCGCCGTTCTCTCCCATCAAGGCATGTACCTCACCGCGCTTTAGTTGAAAGGTAACTTTTTCCAGCACCGTAACACCGGAAAAGCGCTTGGTAATGTCCTTGAGCTCCAGGATATACTCACTCATGGCAGATCCCCTTTGCTTTCCTTAAATTTGCTTAGTCATCGAAGGTCAGCATAACTTTCATGGCATGCTCCTTGTCATGGCAGGAAAGGTCCATTGCTTTATCCAGATCCTTAAAGTTGAAATAATGGGTAGTCAGCTTCTTAAAGTCAAACTGCTTGCGCACCTGACTCATGAAGCGGATGGTGCGGGGCATGAAGTGATCGGTGCCGCCGGAGCCCTTGATGCGGAGCGTCTTCCAGTTTGTCCAGCCCATTTCTACGGGGATCTGACGTCCCAAGGTATGTCCGGTGACATTCACGCGGCAGTTATGACCGGCAATCTGGAACATCTCGGAAACCGCGGCGTTGCTGCCGGAGCACTCGCAGATCACGGAGGGACCGCCGCCTGCCGGACACAGCGCCTTCACCTGCGCTCTAAAGTCCGGAGCAGTGGGATCAAGGACGAAGTCCGCGCCGAAGCGGAGCGCCATTTCGCGTCTGCTTGCCAGCGGATCAACCATGATGGTTCTCGCATTTGCCATTTTGCAGGTCATCAATGCGGAGAGACCGACAGGACCGCAGCCGAAGATCAGCGCCGTATCGGAAGCGTCAACATAACCGCCGTTGCCCCAAACGCTGAAATAGCCGATCGAGAACGGTTCGACCCATGCACCATCCACATAGTCCCAATCCTCCGGGAACTTGTGCAGGTTGCCTTCGGTGCAGATGAGATATTCGCCGTAACCGCCCGGTGTGTCGGGGCCGAAGCCGATCTCCTTGAAATCGAGGCACGCCGAGGGCATCATACCCGCCTTACAGTTTTCGCATACGCCGCAGGCGACAACGCAATCGCTCGTTACCTTGTCGCCGGGCTTTAAGGTCTTGATATCCGCACCGACCTCAATAACGTCGCCGGACCACTCGTGTCCCGGAACAAACGGCTGAATGTCATAGCGTCCTTCATTGGACTTTCCCTCAAAGATTTCCACGTCGGAACCGCAGATACCGCAGGCGCGAACCTTCACGAGCACTTCATTTGCTTTAATGGGACGAAGCTCAACTTCTTCCATTCTCAAATCAAACGGACCATGTAAGAATGCTTGTTTACACTTCATTTTGATTTCCTCCCGTCAATTTGTTTACAGTCTTTCAAAAATGCCGATGCGCGGCAGTTCGTCCACGGATTTCCAGCCTTCGGACAGCGGCTCCTTCAGGAAGGGCGCCAGCTCCTCGGCGGTGCGCAGGGTCGTCATTTCCACGGGCGGAACCGTTCCGGGAGGCAGCTCGCGGCGGATCTCGTCGTGGATCAGGGTCAGGTATTTCAGCGTAGCGGCAATCGGACGCTTTGCTTTGCGTGCCGTCGCCAGCTTCGGATTGCCGACAACGCCCTCCGGCGTGCCTCTGCGTTCGATGGCATTGTGTCCCTCGCCTTCGCTCCATCTCGACGGACGGCGGTAGGACTCCACGGAGGTATCAAACTGGTCGCGGAACAGGTAGCTCGTCGGCCATGCTTCCTGTGCGGCGTTCATGTCGATCATCTCGGGGAACAGAAGCTGCGCGCAGGAGGTCTCCGCCTCATCAGCGTGCACAAAATGCGTCTCAAGGCTATCCTCATGCTCCTCAACAGGGATAAAGAACTCACGAACCGAGCGGTGCCATTCCACATTGCGGAAGATGCCGGGAAGCTGATACCGCTTGCAGAATTCATGGATTGCGGATTCGATCATCCAGGAATGTCCGTGGTTGTTGACAAAAATGATCTTGCGGTAGCCGTCGTTCCACAGACCGAGCATGGTGTAGATCAGGGTCTCCTTTACGACCTCCTCCGGCATAATCACGGTGCCGGGCATACCGATGTGATGGTAGGGATGCCCGCCGTAGAGCAGCGGAGGGAAGGCAAGGTTGCACTCATGTCCCTGCTTTGCGGTGTAACGGCGGACGCCCTCAAGCACCATGCTGACTTGGAATGTATCCAGACCGCTGTTGGCGTGCAAGCCGTGGTTCTCGGTGCAGCCGATGGGAACAAAGACGATGTCATTGTTGCGGCGCTTTTCAATCTGCTGTGCGCGCGGCGTGGTTTGAATGTAAGCACCGGGCTTTCCAAGCTCCGACGGAGCGGGAATGCCGTAATCCTCTAAGATCTTGTCGATTTCTTCTTCGCTTGCGTCCCAAATCTCCTTCTTCATTCTGCCAACCGGCGTGTTTTCAAACACGATCCCGGGGTTCCCGGTTGTCAGCCATTTTTGTTCCTTAAAGTTCTGCATGATCTAAACCTCCTGTTCGTTATCTCTGCACTCTGCCGGAGCCGTCGCCGCCGGCGAGTTTTTCCACGTCCGCCACATCGACGCGGTTGAAGTCGCCGATGATCGAATGCTTCAGGCAGCTTGCCGCAACGGCGAATTCCAGCGCCGCCTGCTTGTCCTCATAATGATTCAGTCCGTAGATCAAGCCGCCGGCAAAGCTGTCTCCGCCGCCGACACGGTCAATGATGTCACGGATCTCGTATTTTTTGGAGACATAGAAGCGATCTCTGTCATTCAGGCAAGCCGCCCAGCCGTTCCAGTCCGCGCTGTGGCTCTCGCGCAGCGTGATCGCAATCAGCTTCATATTCGGATAAGCTTCCAGCACCTTGTCTCCCAGCTTACGGTACTTTTCGCGGTCCAGCTCGCCGGAGGCTACGTCTACGTCAACCGTAATCCCCAGCGATTTCTGTACGTCCTCCTCGTTTGCAATAGCGACATCCACGTACTTTGCCAGCTCGCGCATGACCTCCGTCGCAGACTTGCCGTACTTCCACAGGTTCTTGCGGTAATTCAGGTCGCAAGAGACGGTGATGCCGCGCTTTTTCGCCTCCCGCACGGATTCCAGCGAAAGCTCCATCGCACTCTCAGAGATCGCCGGCGTGATGCCCGTGATATGGAACCAGTCCACACCCGCAAACGCCTTTTCCCAGTCAATGTCGCCCGCCTTTGCCAAAGCGATCGCCGAATTCGCGCGGTCATAGATGACCTTGCTCGGGAGCTGATTGGCGCCGGCTTCCAGAAAATAGATGCCCATGCGTCCTTCGGCGCGCACGATGCGGGAGGTATCCACACCGAAGCCGCGCAGTTCTCTGACACACGCATCACCGATGGCGTTCTTCGGCAGCACTGTCAGATATGCCGCGTCCTCTCCGAAGTTTGCCAGCGACACCGCTACATTCGCCTCGCCGCCGCCGAAGGTTGCCTCCATCATATTGCTCTGGAAGAAACGCTCGTGTCCCGGGGAACGCAGGCGCAGCATAATCTCACCAAAGGTTAAATATTTCATGGTCTTCTCCTCACTTTTGCAGCAGATGCACGGCAAAGCCGCCGAATTCTTTTTTCAAATAGACCGCGATCATCTTTTCGCCCTTGTATTTCGCCGTCTCCGGCTCGACCGTATAACCGCGCTTTTCCAGCTCCGCTATTGCGGCATTGATGCGGTTGGTACGGATGGCGATATGACCGTTCTTTCCCAAATAGTCCGACTTCATCACCTCAATCGAGGAGGTGGAGAAGTTCGAGCTGTTGCCCTCCTTCGTCTCAAACCCGAAGGCATCCTGCAGCAGCCTGCATACCTCTGCGCTGGCTTCCGCGTCGGCGCAGTTGATGCCGACATGCGCCACCTCAAAGCCCAAAACGGCTTTGCGTGCTTCTGCGCACAGCGCCGTGATCTTTGCAAAGTTGCCCGCGGCGATGTCCGCCTTGGGGCAGACCCAGCTTCCGCCCACCGCGTGGATGAAGGGCGCAGTCAGGTACTCTGCCAGATTCTGCGCGTTCACACCGCCCGTGGGGATGAATTTGATCCCGCCGAAGGGTCCGGACAGCGCCTTCATTGCGCCGAGTCCGCCATAGACGTTGGCGGGGAAGAACTTAATGACCTTCAGCCCCAGCGACATTGCCTCCATGATCTCCGTCGGCGTGACACAGCCCGGGGTCACGGCGACTTCATGAGCAACGCACCATTCGACAACCTCGCGGTTGAACCCAGGCGCTACGATAAATTTTGCACCTGCCGCAACGGCGGTTTTGCACTGCTCAAGCGTGATCACCGTGCCCGCGCCGACCAGCATATCGGGGCAGGAAGCGCTGACTGCGGCAATGGCGTCCTTTGCGGCGGCGGTGCGGAAGGTAATCTCCATCACATCGATGCCGCCCGCCAGCATGGCGTTCGCGGTTGGTACCGCGTCCTTCGCATCTTCGATCACAACAACCGGCACGACGCCGGCATTGGCAAGACGAGTCAGTATATCCATACCGTTCCCTCCTTATTGCTCCACGGGAAGCGCGATGCCGTTCTCCTCCGCCAGTCCGCGCAGGGAGGCTTCGACGTCTGCGGGCAGGTCAAAGCCCTCGGCATCCACCTTTGCATGTTTGCCCCACTCGATCTCGCCCGGCGTGAAGATACGCTCCGCGCCTTTCGCTTTGGGCGCGCTGCGCAGCGTGTCCGCCATCTGCTCCACGCGGTCGGATACCTTTTCCGCGCCGAGGAACAGCTTCGGGTTAATGGCGAGGAAGGTGTGACAGACGTTGTTCGGCTTCTCCAGTTCAAAGCACCACGAGACGATATCTCCGCCCATCGACGTGCAGCCGCCGGAGAGGATGCCCGTCAGCAGCTCGACCATGACCGCAAGACCATAGCCCTTGTGCGCCGCCATCGGCTGCATTGCGCCTTCCTCCGGATAGTGGCTCGGATCCGTAGTGGGAAGTCCGTCCTTATCGACAATCCACGTCGGCGGGATCTGCTTGCCGTCCTTGCGGGCCTGCACAACCTTAAGAGAGGCGACATTGCTCATTGCAATATCCAAAAACACGCTCGGTGTGCTGTTCGCGGGCGCGGCATAGGCAAAGGGGTTGTTGCCGATCAGCATCCCTCTCGCCCCGGGGACGGTCATGTTCGGATCAACGTTCGACATGCTCAGACCGATCATTCCCTTACGGGCGGCGATGTTGGCATAATAGCCCGCAGCGCCGAAATGGGTGCTGTTTTTCACCGTGACGATGGCGATCCCCGCCGTCTCCGCCTTGGCGCAGGCAAGCTCCATCGCCTGCACCGAGGGAATCATGCCCAAGGTGTTGTGCGCGTCAATGACCGCAAACGCGGGACCCTCCGCGACAATCTCCGGCTCTCCATGGATATCCATGCCGCCGACACGGAATTTCCGAATGTAGTTATGCAGATTCTTCGTGCCGTGCGAGTTCGTGCCGCAGGCGTCCGTCTCGGAAAGCACCTCTGCCACGATCTGCGCATATTCCGCCTTCATGCCCTCTTTCACAAGGCTCTCTTTGCAGAAGGCTTTCAGATTTTCCAGTTTGATCTTTGCCATTTTCATGTTCTCCTTTGCTTAAATTCCCCAGAATGCCGAGAAGCCGCCGTCTACCGGAATCACGGCGCCGTTGACAAAGGACGCTGCCTCGGAACAGAGCCAGATGACCGGTCCTGCCATTTCCTCCGGCTCGCCGTAACGGCCCATCGGCGTTTTGTTCAGCACACGCTCGCCGCGCGCCGTCGGCGTGCCGTCCTCATTTTGCATCAGGAAGCGGTTCTGCGTTGTCAGCAGGAAGCCGGGCGCAATCGCGTTCACGCGGATATTTTTGCTGTAGTTCTGATTAAAGTGTGTCGCCATCCACTCGGTAAAGTTGGCAACCGCCGCTTTTGCGCCGCAGTAAGCAACCGTGTTCGTCAGCGGGTGGTAGGTTGCCATCGAAGCAATGTTGATGACATTGCCGCTCCCCTGCTTTGCCAAAAGCTCGCCGAAGACCATCGTCGTCAGCACCGCGCCGGTTACATTCAGGTCAAATACCCATTTGAAGGCATCCACATTCAGGTGGAAAAAATCCAATTCAGGAGAGACCGTTGCCTCCTTCTTGTTGCCGCCCGCGCCGTTGATGAGAATATCGACGCGTCCGAAACGGGAAAGAACATTCTCTCGCGCCTGCTCCAAGCTCTCGCGGTCGAGCACATTGGCTTTAACTGCAATCGCCTCGCCGCCGTCTGCGTTGATCTCGTCAGCGATCTTTTGGGCGTTCTCCACAAACAAGTCAAGCAGCGCGACCTTGACGCCCTTTTTTGCCATCTCCTGCGCCATCTTACCGCAAATAATGCCGCCTGCGCCTGTGATGACGGCTACCTGTCCGGAGATATCAAAGTTTACCATAGTCATGCCTCCTTTATTTCTTCTCAAAGCAGCCGCGCATCGCAGCCGCTGCGAAATCACGAATATGCTGCGCGTCGGGTCGGTTCAAAACCTCAAGCGACACAAAACCGCCGTAGCCGTTCTTTTCCAGCGTGCGGATCACGGACGGGAAATCAATATGCCCTTCGCCGGGTAAAGCGCGGTTGCTGTCGGCAAAATGTACATGTGAAATACTTCCTGCGTATGTTTCGATCTCCTTCAGCATGTCCGCATCTTCGATGTTGGAATGGAACGTATCGTAAAGGATACCGACATTTTCCGGTCTGCCGATCTTCTCCAAAATCGCATCGCCCTCGGCGGTCGAATGGATCAGCTTGCATTCATAACGGTTGATCGGTTCAAGGTTCAGCGTAACGCCCTTCTGCGCCGCGTATTCGGCTGCTGCCGAAAGCTCTCTGCACAGCAGCGCTTCCTCAATTTCCTCCGCCGCCTCGCCGCCTCTGCCGCGAATCAGTCCGATGGTTACATTGGGCTTTCCCAGGGCGGCGGAAAAATCAATGTCGGCGTACAGTCTCTTACGCGCCGCTTCGCGTATGAGCGCCGAGGGGGAGGTCATTGCAATGCCTTCCATCCCCATCGCCTGTCCGGTGGAGATGGTCGAAACGCCCAACTCCAGCTCGTCAAGCTTTCTTCTGATGTGGTCCAAATCCAAGAGCGCCGGATCGGAGAGAATGATTTCAACAGCGTCAAAGCCGCATGCCTTTACCCAAGCAAAGCCCTGCTCCCATTCACAGCCGCGAAACGGAGCAAACGGATTGTCGTATTGCACCGAGATGGATGCACTGACACGAATCATAGAATGATACACCCCTTTATTTCAGTATTTCGTATTTCGTATACGGAATACCTTTGTCTTAAGTATAGCACAATATCATTCGGTTTCAAGTCTTTTTTCGGCAAAATATCCAAAATCATCACAATAAACAAAAGCAAAATTGTTCTTTTGTCGAATTTGCACAGAATTCCGCGAATGCCCTACGATGCAGCACTGCCCAATGTCGCAAAACTCCATGTTGAGCGTTCTCTCATTACGATAAATCACCCTGTAGGGCGGGGACATGTCCTAAGCCGCGTGTAGGAATCCCCGGCTGCGTACCAACCTCCCCTCATGTCATTGCGAACCCGGTGCGCACCTTGGTACGGCAATCTCTCCACCCCCTAATGCGCTTGATTGCCTACCACCCACGAAAAATGTCCCAGCCGATGCCACACCCCCGAAGCAGCCATCATATGCTCATAAAAACAACCAAAGCTACGTTCCCAAATGCATCACAATATGGTGTAGTATACAATTTCTTCCCAAATACAAAACTTTAAAAAAGGCTCTATACTTCATTTTGCTAATGCGGTAATCTATTAGCGCATTAAAAATACAAGAATACAGGAGGAAACGTATCAGCCTGCTGCTAACCGGCTTCAGCGGCTGCAAGAAAGAGGAAGCGGACTCTGACCTCGCCTATGTGCAGGACAAAAGTGTTTTGGTGGTCAGCATCACCGACTTTGCGCTGATGGACTATCAGGACGCGGACGGCACCTGGATCGGCTTTGACGCTGGCCTCGCCTCCGCCTTTGCCGAATTCCTCGGCGTCAAGGCAGAATTTGTCGCCATCGCGCGGGCGCTTGCGGGCGAGCCGGATATTCTCTGCTTCGACGAACCGACCGGCGCGCTCGACCCGGAACTGACAGGCGAGGTACTGAAGGTCATCCGTTCGCTCCGCGAGCGTGAAACAACAATGATCGTCGTCACCCACGAGATTCGCTTTGCCCGTGATGTTGCGGATTATGTGATTTTTATGGATGAAGGCAAGATCATCGAGGAGGGTCCCCCTTCCCAAGTGATCGACGCACCCCAAGCCGAACGCACCCGCCGCTTTTGGAACGGTACAGCGAATAAAATGCAGCCTCTCAGATATTACCGCTGAGAGGCTGCATTTTATTCAATTCTTTCAATGAAATAGGAAGCCGTCTCCCCGCTCGGCTCTGCAAATGTCACCGTCTCTTGCGCAAGTCTTCCCATAATTGCTTTTCCGAGCGGAGAAAAGGCGCTGATAATCAATGTGCCATCTTCGAGCTGATTCCCTGCATTTGAGGTGTCGAGCATCCATGATTTTGAAGCATAATATGAGCCGCCCATCCTCGAATAACGCTGTTCGCTGTGCGTCTCGTCAAGCAGAACCACCAAACAGTGACCGGACGTCAGTTCTCGCAGTGTCACTCTACTGCCGATAGCCACTGCGGATTTTCGTGGATCGGTTCGAAAAAGCGTCTTGCCGAGAATGCTTCGACTACGCGGATATTCACGCCCGCGGTAGGTTACAATGATCATTTCATCATTTGAGGGCATCGGGCGGACATTTACAATCTGCCCATCCTTGCAATAATAGTGTGCCACCGTCATCCTACCTTTCCGTTCCATACACACAAAATCGCAAATGCTTCCTTGAGAATCCTGCTATGCTCCCGAGTTTGACAGCAAACAGAGGCAGCAAGACCGGCAAAGCCTTGAGTCACAAGGGATTGCGGGTCTTTGGTGCCGTTTTGAGAATGTAGTAATGTTTGCTTTTTTCGTGCCAAAAGCTCTTAATATAATGCTTTTTTAGCCCTTTGTGATATAGGTGAAGAAAACGGAAAACATTTCCCTTTTTCACTAAAAACATCATAGCACAACACCGACAATACTACAGGCGGGTAATGTAAATTCGACACGAGAATTATACGAATCGGGTAAGAGGAGAGACCGTAAACACAGCGTTGTTCCCGTCACACCGCTTTCGGTCAGGTCCGCTGCCGCCTGCGAATGCTCCGTCAACGCGCAAAGCCGTAACCGATATGCGCCGCGCAGTGGGCGTCGCTGGACGGGAGCACTTCTCCGCCCCTTTGCCGGATATACGCCAGCAGCGGCGGCGCAGGATACGGAACCTCCCGGTATCCTCTCGATATTCCTCCGGTGTTGATCTCAAAGGGGATCCGGTGGGGCAGCAGCGCATCGACCGCCGCCTCGGCAATGGACAGATACTCCCGGCTGTTCTCGTCGAAGAGCGGCGTTTTTTGGTTGAACTTCGTCACAAGGTCAAAATGACCGACGATGTCGGTGCGCTTGGAGGAAAGACAGGCGACGCTCTCGTAGTACGCGCGGCACATTGCGAGCCAGTCCCCGCCGTAATACTGCTGCACCGCCTTTCGGAGCGTCCCGACGTTCTCGTCAATCGGGCAATAGTCCTCCCCGTTTTTCAGATAGTGCACGGAGCCGATGACATAATCGAAACCGTCCGTCGGCATATCGGAGTAAAGATCCAGCTCCACACCGCACAAGACCTTTATCACGCCCCGATATTTTTCCTTCAGCGCCGCGACCGTGCGGAGATATTCCCCGATACGCTCCTTTTTCACGCAATAGCTCTCGTCAAAGGGCGTATACGAATGGACGCAAAGCCCGATCCCCTCAAGCCCCAGCTTGACCGCCGCCTGCACCATTTCCTCCGGCGTGTTTTTTCCGTCACAGAAATTGGTATGCACATGAAGATCCTGCAGCGTCATTTTGTCATTTTCTCCTGCTTGACCTTGTGGTCAATGATGTGGCGGGAGGCAAGCTCCCGATGGACATCCTCCACGGTAATTCCCATCTGCACCATCAGCACCATGACATGATAGGCAAGATCGGCGATCTCATAGACGGTCTCCTTTTTGTCCTCCGCCTTTCCCGCGATGATCACCTCCGTGCATTCCTCGCCCACCTTTTTTAAAATCTTATCCAATCCCTTGTTGAAAAGGTAGGTGGTATAGGAGCCTTCGGGACGCTCGGTCTTTCTCCCCTCCAGCAGACGGTACAGCTCCGTAATGCTGAATTCGGTCAGCGCATCGTTCTGCCACAGAGGGTTTTCAAAGCAGGAAAAGCTGCCGGTATGGCAGGCAGGACCTTCCGGCTCCACCACGACAGTCAGCGCATCCTTATCGCAGTCCGCGGTGATCGAGACAATATTCTGATAGTTCCCGCTGGTCTCACCTTTTCTCCACAGCGTTTGACGCGACTGGCTGAAGAAGCAGGTCTTTTTCTCCGCCATGGAAATCTCCAAGCTTTCGCGGTTCATATAGGCAAGGGTAAGCACCCTTTTTGTGACCGAGTCCACCACAATCGCGGGGATCAGTCCTTTTTCGTCAAATTTCAGCTCATTGATGTCGATCATGATCGTTTTCACCTCTCAGATTCTTACATGTATTCCGTTTTTCGCCAGCTCTGCTTTTAACGCATTGATCCGGATCTGCCCGGAGTGGAACACCGAGGCGGCAAGGCCCGCGTCAACGGCGGGCACCGCCTTGAAAAGCTCGACAAAATGCTCCGTGCAGCCCGCGCCGCCCGAAGCGATCACCGGGACGTCCACGGCGCGGCACACGCGCGAGAGCATTGCAAGATCAAAGCCGTTTTTCACGCCGTCGGTATCAATGGAGTTTACCACGACCTCTCCGGCGCCGGACTGCACGCACTTCTTAATCCATTCGACCGCCTCCATGCCGGTGTCAACTCTGCCGCCCTTTGCAAAAACGCGCAGCTCGTTTCCGACGCGCTTGACATCGGCGGAAAGCACCACGCACTGGTCGCCGTACCGCTTGGCAGCCTCGCTTACCAGCTTCGGGTCTGCGATCGCGCCGGAATTTACGCTGACCTTATCCGCACCGCTCATCAGCGCGTTTTCAAAGTCGTCCAGTGTATGGATCCCGCCGCCGACGGTGAGCGGAATAAAAATGCCCGAGGCAACCTTTTTCAGCACCTCCGTAAAGAGCCGTCTGCCCTCAAAGGACGCCGTAATGTCGTAAAAAACCAGCTCGTCCGCGCCGCTTTTACTGTAGTATTCCGCCAGCTCCACCGGATCGGAAATGTCCCGCAGGTTCTGAAAATTCGTACCCTTCACGACCCTGCCGTTTCGCACGTCGAGGCAGGGGATGATCCGTTTTGTAATCATTTCGCAGCCTCTATCGCTTCCTCCAGAGCGATCGCTCCGGTGTAATATGCCTTGCCGATGATCGCGCCGTAAAGCCCCATGTCACGCAGCGCGCGCACATCCTCCAGCGATGACACGCCCCCCGACGCGGTGATACGCACCGAATATGTACTGCTTAAGCTGCCGTACAGCGGGCGGTTCGTCCCGGACATTGCGCCGTCCTTTGAGATATCGGTGCAGATGATGTTGGTGACCCCCATCGCCTCCATATCGGCGAAAAAGCTGTCTATCGTTACTGCGGATGTCTCCGTCCAGCCTCTGACCGAAAGATACCCGTCCCGAATGTCCGCGCCTACTGCGATCCGCTCACCGTACCTCGCAAGCGCCTGCGCAAGCAGCGCCCGATTTTCCAGCGCCGCCGTGCC
>JBJDYD010000142.1:0-6890 GCA_051867015.1 Faecousia sp.
CCCTCACAAACGGAGTCAGAGTCCGGTGTGCTACCATTACACAAACCCGCTATGCTATTCTGCGTTGAAACGCATGTTTAATTATATGCAGATTTTTGAAAAAGTCAAGGGTAAATTGCGTTTTTTTCAAAAATTTTTACAGGATCTTTTGCAGAGCAAGCAGCGTGTCTATTTCGTAGTCGGGCGCAATGTCCGGGCGGCGGGGTTTATGCTTGGGATTGAACCAGCAGGTTTTTATTCCTGCGTTTTTGCCGCCGAGGATATCACTCGTCAGGCTGTCGCCGATCATGAGGGCGCGCTGCGGGTCGAAATTCTTGATCCTTGCAAAGCAACAATCGAAATATTCCCGCTCCGGCTTATGGTGTCCCGTTGTTTCCGAGATGAATATCTCCTTGAAATAATGTCCAATACCGGCACTCTCTAAGCGCGAATACTGCGTTGCCGCGACGCCGTTCGAGGCGAGGTAGAGGTCATACTTCGGCGCAAGATAGGCAAGCAACTCCTCTGCGCCGGGCACGAAATAATGCCCTACGCTGAGGTAACCACGGTAGATATCCTCTGTTGCAGCAGGATTGTGCGCCGTGCCTAATTCAGCGAACAGGAGGGCAAAGCGGCGCGTTAGAACCGTCTCGCGGGTAATCTCGCCGCGCTCAAACGCCTCCCACTGGGATTGGTTGATCTCGCCGAAGCGGCGCAGGAGGGCGGGCGTCGGCTCCATGCCGATCTCCTGAAAGGTTTTTGAGATTGCGACCCGTTCCGCTGCGCCGAAGTCGAGCAGGGTGTCGTCGAGGTCGAGGAAGATGGTTTGAAACATGGGAGGTCTCCTTTGGAGAAATGACTGAAAAGGACTTGCAATTTACGACGCAGCAGGCGGTATGGGGGACAGATTTGTACGCAGTCGGTGGTTCCTGCACGAGATTGCCACGTCGCTGCGCTCCTCGCAATGACATGGGAGGGAGGTTTGTACGCAGTTGGTGGTTCCTGCATGGGATTGCCACGGCGCAAGCGCCTCGCAATGACATGGGAGGGAGGTTTGTACGCAGTCGGTGGTTCCTGCATGGGATTGCCACGGCGCAAGCGCCTCGCAATGACATGGGAGGGAGGTTTGTACGCAGTTGGTGGTTCCTGCATGGGATTGCCACGGCGCAAGCGCCTCGCAATGACATGGGAGGGAGGTTTGTACGCAGTCGGTGGTTCCTGCACGCGGCGGGGACATGTCCCCGCCCTACAAAGGGTTTCATGGCAATGACATGGGTGGGAAGCTCTTGCCTATCGGAGAGTTCCGGCACCGGCTTATGACTGTCCCCGCCCTACATTTCAAATCCGTGCGGAGCACACCACAGTCATTCACCATTCACTCTTAGCCCTTAGCCCAAAGGCTTTCCACAGGCGCGTCAGGGATACCGCGCGCGACAGCTTCCCACAGACAGCAACCTGTTCACCATTCACCCTTAGCCAAAAAAGTCGGTGCCTGCATCGGGCGGCTGATAGACGCAGGTACGAGGTTGATCGGAGTTTCGTCTGCGGATGGGTTATTGCAGGGCGTTGGAGAGGGCGGCGAAGGTGGGGAGGTCTAAGGTTTCGCCTCTTGCGGTTGGGGAGATACCGACGGACTGCAGGATCTCCGTCAGCTCTGCCTTACTTTTTTGCGGGAAGCCTGCGGAGAGGCAATTGAGCAGTGTCTTTCTCCGCATGGCGAACGCCGCGCGGACGGTACGGAAGAACAGCACCTCGTCCGCGATTTCCGCAGGCGGCCGGGTGCGCGTTTTGAGGCACACGACTGCGCTCGTCACCTTCGGCTGCGGCATGAAGCAGCTCGGCGGCACATCGAACAGGAGCTTCGGTTCGGCATAATAATTGCACAGGACGGTGAACGCCGAATAGTCCGCGCTGCCCGCCTTCGCGCAGATGCGTTGGGCGACCTCCTTCTGCACCATGACGGTCACGGAGGCAAAGCAGCGGCTCTCCAACAGCTTGGTCAACACGGGAGAGGTGATATAATAGGGCAGATTTGCGCAGGCGGTCGGGGTCAGGTTATCGAATTTTTCCGCGACGAGTTTGGGGAGGTCTGCCTTTAGTGCGTCGGTAAAGAGGATTTCCAAATTGTCAAATTCTCCGACGGTCTTTTCCAGCACGGGGCGCAGGGTCGTATCCACCTCCAGCGCGACGACCTTGCCCGCGCGGAGGCACAGCTCCTGCGTCAACGGTCCGAAGCCGGGTCCGATCTCGAGCGCGCCGCAGGTTTCGTCGATGCCGCTCTCGCGGACGATGCGCTCCGGCACCCAGCGCTGCGTCAGGAAATTCTGCCCCTTGGATTTGGAGAAATGAAAGCCATACTCCGCAAGCAAGCCGCGCATGACCTGCGGATTACATACATCGAGCATAAAAAACACTCCTTCTCCGCTATTTTAACAGAGAAGGAGTGGTTTTGCAAGAGGGGGCAAGATTTCCGTCCTCGGCGTTGGATGAGCGGATCTGTGCGCAGTCGGTAGTTCCTGCACGAGATTGCCGCGTCGCTGCGCTCCTCGCAATGACATGATAAGCTACCCTCTTTGTCATTGCGAGACCGGTGCGCACATCGGTCGTGGCAATCTCAGGTCGTAGGTTTGTACGCAGTTGTTTGTGCCTGCACGAGATTGCCGCGTCGCTGCGCTCCTCGCAATGACATGGTGGGCTACC
This sequence comes from Faecousia sp., assembly GCA_051867015.1. Taxonomy (GTDB): domain Bacteria; phylum Bacillota; class Clostridia; order Oscillospirales; family Oscillospiraceae; genus JAZOXB01. The sequence continues at coordinate 2,680 of JBJDYD010000142.1, forward strand.
CTCTTTGTCATTGCGAGACCGGTGCGCACATCGGTCGTGGCAATCTCAGGTCGTAGGTTTGTACGCAGTTGTTTGTGCCTGCTCAGGATTGCCGCGTCGCTGCGCTCCTCTCAATGACATGATAAGCTACCCTCTTTGTCATTGCGAGACCGGTGCGCACACCGGTCGTGGCAATCTCAGGCCGTAGGTTTGTACGCAGTTGTTTGTGCCTGCACGGGATTGCCGCGTCGCTGCGCTCCTCGCAATGACATGGTGGGGAGGTTGCACATGGTTGGACAGCTTAGGACATGTCCCGGACCTACGGTGGGGCGGCGCAAAGGGAAAATCAGTCGAGGATGTAGACCGTGCAGGTGCGGACGCCGAATTCCCAGCATTCGTCGAAGGTATCGAAATACAGGTCGACCTTATAGCCCTTGATGCCGCCGCCGGTATCCTCCGCGGTGCAATAGCCGTAGACATACTGCCCGTCGTTCGAGACGATGTACATCTTCGTGCCGAGGGGGATATAGTTCGGATCAACCGCAATCGCGCCGACACGGGCGACGGTACCGCTGTAGGTGTAGCCCGTGTAGCCCTCGCAGGAGTACGCCGTGGCGGTGACGGTCAGGACATCGCTATAGGTATAGGTCGTGCCGGAGGCGGTGGTGATGGTGCCGTTGGCGATGCCCTCCGTCGCGCCGGTCTTTGCAGGGTCGCTGTCCTTCTCGGGGATGACGCCGATGGTTTCCGGCACACGGTGGTCGGGTTCGTCCGGCTGTTCGGTAATCGTGCGCTCGGGTCCTTTGACAACCAGTCGGGTCACCATCTCCGTGACAACCGTCTCGTCGACGATCTCGCGGGAGACTTCTTTGCCGTTTTCATAGACGATCTGCGTCTTGTAATGCACGACACCGTCTACGCCCTCAATCAGCACGATCTCCTCCCCTGCCGCAAGCTCAGGGTCTTCATAATAATTGGTCTCATAGGGGATCGTTTTGTCATACTCCTCAATCTCGATCTCTTTATGTACGATTTCCACAGTCATGCCGTCATAGGTCAGCGAATCCCGCTCGCAGGAGAGAAGGTCGTTTGCGCCGAGGGTGATGTTGAGTCTGCTCAGCAGCGCGGAAACCGTTTCGCCATAGGTGCCGATGACGCTCCGCGCTCCCCGATGGATGACGGTGACCATCTGCATCCGCTGAATGTCGATGCGTCCGACGCCGTCATTATAGGTCGTAGTGTAGGTATCCTCCTCGCTCAGCTCGATCCCCGCCTCGTCCAGAACGACGTCCGGATCCGTGCTGTAAGATTTGTGAACCGTTACATGATCTCCGTCGGTGATCACATAATTGTTCTGCGCAAAAACAGCTTGTGACAGCAGTCCCGCAAGCGCAGCCGCCATCACCGCGATGGCAAGCAGTCTATGCAGCCAATTTCCGCGGCGCATTTTCTGTTTTTCCGTTCTGTGCATCAGAGTATCCTCCTTTCGGTAGTGGTCGGTTTCAGCGATGAAACTATTGTTACTATATTGTAATGACGATCTAATTATAACATTTTTTTCTGATTTGTCAAGCTTTTTTGTATTTTTTCCGATTTTTACAAACTTTTCAATCAATTATGTAAACGTGCTGTTATGACAATATACGCGAGATTTTCTTTCGGTTTGGCACTACATCTTGTGAAACAGTTACAGAACGGTTAACATAATCAGCATAACAAGAAACCATTTGACAACCGCATAAAAAAGTGCTATATTGGGGGCACAAAGAGGCTGTGACGAAGAAAAACGGCGATTTTTGGGCAGGCAGAGAGGGAGCGGTCGGTGCAAGCTCCTGTGTCCGTTCGCCGCGGAACCGCTTCCGAGCCGCCTGTCTGAACGGCAGTTTGCAATGGGATCGCAACCGCTCCGTTACCGGGAGATCATCTCCGGCGAGCAGCTACGATTTGCGTTGCGGCATCGGGAATTGGTACGGATGCCGCTGCGCGGTCTTAGGGGACATGTCCCCGACCTACAAAGCATTTGCTTATTAGGGCGGGACGGGTGCGCCCGTTATTGCGCGAACGAGCGGCAGCGTTTTTTGCGCTGCAAGCAGGGTGGAACCGTGGGATTTTTTCTCACCCCTGAAGTATTTCGGGGGTGATTTTTTGTTGCCCCGACACAAAACAAGGAGGAAGCAACCATGTCTGAAGAAAACCTGTACACCTTTGAAAACGAAGCCTACCGCAAGACCTACTGGCACACCTGCTCCCATGTGATGGCGCAGGCGGTCAAACGTCTGTATCCGCAGGTCAAGCTTGCCATCGGCCCGTCCATCGACAACGGCTTCTACTACGACTTCGATTCCGACTTCTCCTTCACGCAGGAGCATTTGGACGCGATTGAAGCCGAGATGAAGAAGATTTGCAAGGAGCGTCTGCATCTCGAGCGCTCGGAAAAGCCCCGCGAGGAGGCCATTGCCTACATGGAGGCAAAGGGCGAACCGTATAAGGTCGAGCTGATTAACGATCTGCCCGAGGATGCCGTCATCTCCTTCTACACCCAGGGCGAGTTCACCGACCTGTGCGCCGGCCCGCACCTTGACTCCACCGGACGCATCAAGGCGAACGCCTTCAAGCTGACGCAGTGCTGCGGCGCTTACTGGCGCGGCGACTCCAACCGCAAGATGCTGCAAAGAATCTACGGCGTCGCCTTCCCGAAGAAGGAGGAGCTGGACGAATACCTCCGCAAGCAGGAGGAGGCGCGCAAGAGAGATCATAACAAGATCGGCAGAGAATTGGAATACTTCACCACCGTGGATGTGATCGGTCAGGGTCTGCCCATTCTGCTGCCGAAGGGCGCGCGCGTGATTCAGCTGCTCCAGCGCTGGGTTGAGGACGAGGAGCAGAAGCGCGGCTACCTGCTCACCAAGACGCCGCTCATGGCAAAGCGGGAGCTGTATAAGATCTCCGGTCACTGGGATCACTATCTCGACGGCATGTTCGTTCTCGGCGATCCGGACGACGAGACGAAGGAGTGCTTCGCGCTGCGCCCGATGACCTGCCCGTTCCAGTATCAGGTCTTTTTGAATCGCGCCCGTTCCTACCGTGACCTGCCCATGCGCTTGGGCGAGACATCCACCCTCTTCCGCAACGAGGACTCCGGTGAGATGCACGGACTCATCCGCGTGCGTCAGTTCACGATTTCCGAGGGTCACCTTGTCCTCCGTCCGGATCAGCTCGAAGAGGAGTTCAAGGGCTGCCTTGATTTGGCGAAATACTGCCTCGAAACGGTCGGTATGCTCGAGGACTGCACCTTCCGCTTCTCCCAGTGGGATCCCGCAAATCCCAACAATAAATATGAGGGCACGGCGGAGCAGTGGAACGAGGCGCAGGAGATCATGGGTCGAATTCTCGACGATCTCGGCGTGAAATACACCATCGGCATCGACGAGGCAGCGTTCTACGGCCCGAAGCTCGACATTCAGTATAAGAATGTGTTCGGCAAGGAGGACACCATTGTCACCATTCAGATCGACATGCTGCTGGCGGAGCGCTTCGGCATGGAATACACCGACCAGAGCGGCAAGAAGGTGCATCCGTATATCATCCACCGCACCAGCCTCGGCTGCTACGAGCGCACGCTGGCGTATCTGATTGAGAAGTACGCGGGCGCGCTGCCGCTGTGGATGATGCCGACGCAGGTCAAGGTTTTGCCGATCACCGACCGCGCGCACGATTACGCGGACGGGCTTGTGGAGAAGCTGAAGAACGCCGGTATCCGCGCAGAGGGCGATTTCCGCAGCGAGAAGCTCGGCTACAAGATCCGCGAGGCGCAGCTCCAAAAAATCCCGTATATGCTCGTCGTAGGCGACCGGGATATGGAAAACGGCACGGTCTCCGTCCGCACCAGAGGCGGCGAGGATCTGGGCGCCATGACGCCGGACGAGTTCATGTCCAAGTGCCTGTACGAGATCGCGACGAAGGCGAAGAACTGAGGCGGAATACGGCATAGGGCGGAGGTATCTGCCCTATGCCGTTTCGACTAAGGGCAAGGAGTAAGAGTGAATAGGAATGGTGAACAGTGAATAACGAAGGGGCGCTCCTCACGGATTTGAAACGCGGGCGGCTGATAGCCGCCCCTACGAGAAATTTCGCAGTTCTCGCTGTAGTAGGCTGTTAAGACTAAAACTTTACTTTTTGAAATGTGGACCCTAAAGATCGGTAGCAGTACGCCGTAGGGCGCGACGACCTCG
>JBJDYD010000143.1:0-34193 GCA_051867015.1 Faecousia sp.
TGCCTACTACAGAGGCTGATACACAACTTTTAACTGTTACAAACTACTACGGCGTAGACTCCGATTTTTCTCGTAGGGGCGGCTATCAGCCGCCAGCGGTACAGGGAGCGGGTTCGAACGCAGTCGGTGGTTCCTGCACCGGCGCGCCGAGTCGTTAGCGCAGAGGTTTCCGAGGAACGAGCCTTACGGATGCGGCATACCCCTTGCGGGTGCGCGCCCTACGGCGAGGGTGCGTTCGGGAATCGGAGAGCATAGAAAAACCCTACTTGGGGGATTGACCTCAAGTAGGGTTGTTATTTTGAAATTACTTGCCCATGTTCATCTGCGCAGCGACTTCGGCGGCGAAGTCTTCCTGCTTCTTTTCGATGCCCTCGCCCTTTTCGTAGCGAACGGCGTCGACGAACTTCACGGAGCCGCCCAGAGCCTTTGCGGCGCTGTTCATATACTGCTCAACGGAGACAGAGCCGTCCTTGACGAACGCCTGCTGGAGCAAGCAGTTCTCTTCAAAGAACTTATTCATCTTACCGGCAGCAATCTTCTCCTTGACCTGCTGGGGCTTGCCTGCCATCTTGGGATCGTTGTCCATCTGCGCGACGAGAATCTTCTGCTCCTCGGCGAGGACATCCTCAGTGACGTTGCTCTTGTCCCAGAAGCGGGGATTCAGCGCGGCGATCTGCATGGCGATATCCTTGCCGATCTGAGTAGCGTCAATGCCGCCCTCGACGATGAGGTTGACAAGAACGCCGATCTTGCCGCCCGCGTGGACGTAAGCGACGCTGGTATTCTCAGCAAAACGCTGGAAGCGGCGAATTTGCAGGTTTTCACCGATGGACATGACCTTCTCGGGCATAACCTCGGCGACGGTCAGATCCTTGCCGGGATACTTGCAGCCCATGAGAGCGTCAACATCGGCAGGAGCGTTTTCCGCGACAACGGTGGCGATATCCTTGACGAAGGGAACGAACAGCTCGCTCTTGGCGCAGAAGTCGGTTTCGCAGTTGACCTCGACGACGACGCCCACACCGTTTTCGACGGTGGCGTAAGCCATGCCCTCGGCGGCGATGCGGCCGGACTTCTTTGCGGCCTTCGCCAGACCCTTCTCACGCAGCCACTCGACTGCCTTATCCATATCGCCGTCGGTCTCGACGAGCGCCTTCTTGCAGTCCATCATGCCGACATTGGTCATTTCGCGCAGAGCCTTTACATCAGCAGCAGTAAATGCCATAATTAATTATCCTCCTATTGTATTCTTTGGAAAATGCCCGTCATGACGGCGGGCATTCTGTGTTTTTTATTCTTCGACGGGAGCTGCCTCGACCTCGGCGGTCTCAGCGGGAGCCTCGGTGTTTGCCTCGCCCTGACGGCCTTCCTGCACGGCGTTCGCCATGGTGGCGACGATCAGGCGGATGGCGCGGATGGCGTCGTCGTTGCCGGGGATGACATAGTCGATCTCATCGGGATCGCAGTTGGTGTCAACGATGGCGACGATGGGGATATGCAGCTTGCGTGCTTCGGCGATTGCGTTGCGTTCCTTGCGGGGGTCAACGATGAACAGCGCGCCGGGGAGCTTCTTCATGCTCTTGACGCCGCCGAGATACTTCTCAAGCTTTGCGATTTCGCCCTCGTGCTTAATGACTTCCTTCTTGGGGAGCATTGCGAAGGTGCCGTCCTCCTGCATCTTGCGCAGCTGTGCAAGACGGTCGATACGGGTGCGCATGGTCTTGAAGTTGGTCAGCATGCCGCCGAGCCAGCGGGCGTTGACATAGTACTGATCGACGCGCTCGGACTCTTCCTTGATGGCGTCCTGCGCCTGCTTCTTCGTGCCGACGAAGAGAACGCTCTCACCGTTGGCTGCGAGGTCGCGGATGAAGTTGTAAGCTTCTTCGATCTTCTTCACGGTCTTCTGCAGGTCAATGATGTAGATACCGTTGCGCTCCGTGTAAATGTAGGGAGCCATTTTGGGGTTCCATCTTCTGGTCTGGTGACCGAAATGGACGCCTGCTTCGAGCAGGGACTTCATGGATACGACTGCCATTTGTTTTTTCTCCTTTTCGTTTTGACCGCCATTTCGCTCATCTCCCCCGTCCACCGCAAGCGGCACTGGGACGGAAAATCCCGAAATGTGTGGTTTATTCTGTGCGCTTTTTCCGCGCCGTACTATTATAGCGTAGGATTTCTCCGTTTGCAAGCATTATTTTTGATTTTTTGCATTTTTTTCTTTAGAAAAAGTCCCTTTTCGGATGTTGCAGACGGAATTTCTCCAAATCACCGTCCACGAGAATGATATCGTCGCCGATTCGGCGAATGCATTGCCACGGAATAACAAAATCGTCGCGATGTCCGAAAATGCCGAAGCCCTTACATTTGCACGGCACGACAATGGCGACGATCCGCCCGTTGCAGATGTCCACCTCGACGTCCGAGACAAAGCCGAGGCGGCAGCCGTCGCAGACATTGACGACCTCTTTGCATTTGAGACTCGAAAAGCGGTTTCCCATAAGCTCACCCACCCATTCATACTGTGACAGTGTATGCGCGGGAAGCGGAAAAAATGCACCGGATTTAGGGAAAAGAATAGGGCAGTGCCTGCACGAGATTGCCACGTCGCTGCGCTCCTCGCAATGACAAATCAGGGTGGCTTTTCGTGTCATTGCGAGGAGCGCAGCGACGTGGCAATCTATCTGTTGGATTTTGTATGCACTCGGTAGTTCCCGCACGCGGTCGGATGATAGCTGCCCCTACGAGTTCAGAGGGGAGCTTCTGTCCCTACGGCGACAAAAAAGGGACGCCGCGGTGGGCGTCCATTTGGGTGCGGGGTTATTCTGCGGCGTTTTCGTCGGATTTCTTTGCCGCTTTGCCGCCGGCGAAGCCTGCGACGAGGGCTTGCAGGTCGATGCCGGTGGATTCCTTCAGACCGTCAACGACCTGATTGGCGCTGCCGATCACATCCTTGAGCAAACGCGTAGCGTTGCCGTCGCCGTACATGACGATCTTATCCGTCTGCGCCAACGGTGCCGCAGCGCCCTTGACGACCTCGGGCAGGGCTGCCAGATACATTTCAAGAATGGACGCCTCGCCCATCTTCTTCTGTGCCTCCGCCTTCTTTTCAATCGCCTCCGCTTCGGCAATGCCCTTGGCGCGGATGCCTTCGGCTTCCTGCTCCATGGCAAAACGCAGCGCCTCCGCTTCCGCCTTGCGTGCCTCCGCCTGCTGCACGGCTTCGTACTTTCTCGCCTCTGCCTCGCGCTGGCGCTTGATCAGCTCCGCTTCGGCTTCCTTTTCCGCCTTGTACTTCATGGCGTCCGCCTGCTTGCGAATCTCCGCGTCGAGCTTGCGCTCCTGCAAGGCGATCTCCTTTTCCGCCAGCTCCGCCTCTTTTTCGCGGCGGGCGATGTCCGCGTTGGCGCGGGTGATCTCAATGGTCTTGCGCTGATTCTCCTGCTGGATGGAATAAGCGGCGTCCGCCTCCGCTTTTTTGGAGTCGGCGACGACCTGCATCTCCGCCTGCTGGACGCTCAACGCGGCGTTCTGCTCGGCGATCTTCTTCTCCGCCTCGACCTTGACGGCGTTTGCCTCCTGCTGCGCCTCCGCCGTGGCGATGGCGATATCGCACTGGGCGTTTGCCTTGGCGATCTGCGCGTTCTTGCGGATCTGCTCGACATTGTCAATGCCCATATTTTCAATGGTACCGGCGTTGTCGCGGAAGCTCTGAATGTTGAAGTTGACGACCTCAATGCCGAGCTTCTGCATATCGGGCACGACATTCTCGGTGATCTTCTTTGCCACGCCCTGCCGGTCCTGCACCATTTCCTTCAGACCGACCGAGCCGACGATCTCACGCATATTGCCTTCGAGCACCTGCGTGACGAGGGAGATCAGCTCCGCCTGATTCATACCGAGCAGGGACTCCGAAGCGCGGAGCAGAAGGGCGGGATCGGACGAAATTTTGACATTGGCGACGCCGTCGACACTGACGTTGATGAACTCATTTGTCGGGACGGCTTCGGAGGTTTTGACGTCGACCTGCATGACGCGCAGGGAAAGCTTATCCACGCGCTCAAAGAAGGGAACGCGCCAGCCTGCCTTGCCGATGAGAATGCGGCGCTTGCCGAGACCGGAGATGATGTACGCGGTGTCGGGCGGCGCTTTCAGATAACCTGCGACCAGAAGCAGGACGATGAGAATTACGACTGCTACGGGAATGAGGATTGCTGTTAACATGATGATTTGCCTCCTTTTTCTGTTTTGATGAGGATGGTATGGTTGAACTTGCGCGCGCACAAAAGGGAACAAAAAAGACTTTTACCACACGAGCCGTGCGATAAAAGTCTTGTTGAATCTGCTTGAGATCTGCCCCGCCAAGCCGAAGCCGTGATGACGACGGGGACAACACCGTTTGATCTTTACGGTGCAACTACTCCCTTTTGATGGATTTAGTATATCATGCCCAATATGTCCTGTCAAGAGGATTTGAGAAAATATTTTGATGGTTTGAACGCGGTCGGTCGTTCCTGCACACGGGACGCCGAGGACGGCGTCCCCTACGGAGGGCTGCGTGCAACAGGTGTAGGGCGCGGCATCCCCGACGCGCCGACCGCGCAAGCGGCAGATGTCAGGCATGAACGAGTTTGTACACGATTGGCGGCACATGTCCCCGCCCTACGGAGAAGAATCGTGGGAACTTTTGCCTTGTTTTGGCGTCAAAAAGACAGTATACTATGAAATATATGGGAAACGGAAGGAGTAGGCGTGATGAAGGGAAAGAATAAGTGTAAGATTTTGAAGCAGATCCGGCAGAGGATCGCGGACGAGAACGATATCCCGCTTGTGACGCAGGAGTGCGGCTATCAGGGCGAGTGCAGCGGCACCTGCCCGAAATGTGAGCAGGAGCTGAGGTATTTGGAGCAGCAGCTTGCCCGCAGGCAGGCGTTGGGGAAGCGCGTCACCGTGGCGGCGCTCGCGGCGGGAATGCTTGCGACTATGACGGGCTGCCCTGCGCCGCAGACGCCGGACGGCACCGCATTGGTGACGGAGGACACGCAGCAGACGACGATGGATTTCCAAACGGTGGGAATCGTGCCGATGACGGAGGATGCAACGGAGCCGGATGGGAGAATTCCGTCGAGTTCCGACGCGGAGCTCCCGACCGAGCCGGAGGAGCCGTTTGAGCTGGCAGGCGATGTTGTCTATATTCCGGAGGAGACGGATGACTGAGCCGCTGTTTCCGCTTTTGCGCATTGTCCGCTTGCGCATGGAGACGGACGGTGAGGGCGTGACGAGTCTGATCGCAGGCGCGGGCTGTCCGCTTGCTTGCAGGTGGTGCCTCAATGCGCCTGTATTGCAACAGCCCCCGACGCCTGTTTCGGCAAGGGAGCTGTTTGAACGGGTCAAGATCGACGATCTCTATTTCCGCGCAACGGGCGGCGGCGTGACCTTCGGCGGAGGAGAGAGCCTGCTGCACGCGCCTTTTTTGCGAGCGTTTCGGGAGCTCTGCGGCGATGGCTGGCGCATCTATGCCGAGACGTCGCTGCATGTTTCACGGGCGCTTGTGGAAACGGCAGCGGAGACGGCGGATGGCTTTATCATCGACATCAAGGACATGAATCCCGAAATATACCGCAGCTATACCGGAGGGGACGCAAGGCTGGTGCGGGCGAATCTGGCATACCTGCTGAACACGGTCGGCGCGGAACGGCTGCTGGTGCGCGTGCCTCTGATCCCGGACTTTAACACGCAGGCAGACTGCGATGAGAGCGAACGCCTGCTCCGGCAGATGGGCGTCACCCGCATTGATCGGTTTTCCTATATCAAACGGGAGAGTTAAGAGACGCAGATCGCCTTGCGGAGGGTCGCAATCGCGTTTTTTTCCAAGCGCGAGACCTGCGCCTGTGAGATGCCTACCTCGCTTGCAACCTCCATTTGGGTCTTGCCGTCAAAAAAACGCAGCGCCAAAATGCGCTTTTCCCTTGCGCCGAGGGTCGAGATTGCCTCCCGCAGGGCAATGCGCTCGATCCAGCGCTCGTCTGTGTTTTTGGTGTCGCGCACCTGATCCATCACGGTCAGCGGGTCGCCGCCGTCGGAGTAGACCGGCTCGTAAAGCGAGACCGGCGCGGAGATCGCGTCCATCGCGCCGGTGACGGTTTCCAGCGGCAGCTCTAACTTTTTGGCGATCTCCTCCAACGTCGGCTCGCGGGAGCTTTCCGCCATCATCGCTTCCTTGCACTGCAAGACGCGGTAAGCCGTGTCGCGCACGCTCCGCGAAACGCGGATGGCGCTGTAGTCGCGCAGGTACCTTTTGACCTCGCCCTCAATCATCGGCACGCCGTAGGTGCTGAAGCGCACATTCAGATCGGTGTTGAAATTGGCAATTGCCTTCAGCAGCCCGACGCAGCCGACCTGAAACAGATCGTCCGGGTTTTCGCCGCGCCCGAGAAATTTCTGAATGACCGAAAGCACCAGCCGCAGATTGCCCTCAATGAGCTGCTGCCGCGCGTTTTCGTCGCCCTCGCGCGTCAGCTTCAATAGCCGCACCATTTCGTCATTTTTCAGCGTTTTCAGCCGCGCGGTGTTGACGCCGCAGATCTCGACCTTCCCCTGCATGAGAGTCCTCCGTTTTCTTTGATAAGGACAGTATTTCCCGCGCGCGGTTTTTCATTCCGAAACTTGGTGAAAAGGTGATTTGAAAAACTTCTGCTCGCGCGCCCGCTTCCGCCTCTTGACTTTCGAGATACATCTGTTAAAATAGACATTGAAAGTACAAATACGCGGAGGAAAGGAGAACTGAGGCAGCGGTGACGGAGAAAGCAGGAAAAAATCGAAGCGATTACAAGCGGGTCAATCGCGGGTTGGTCTTGAAAATGGTTGCGACCGGGCAGTATACCACGCGGGCTGATCTGGTGCGCGGCACCGGACTGAGTAAAATGGCAATATCCAACATTGTCTCGGAGATGCTGCGGCAGAATCTTCTGATCGAGACGGAGACGGTGCAGAGTGAGGAGCTGGGCAGACGGCCGATGTCCCTTGCGCTCTCGCCGAAGGGACCGAAAATCATCGGATTGGTGATCCACCGCGACCGCTGCGAGGCAATCCTTTGCGACCTTTCGCTGCAGATTCTGCGGCGCGAAATCGCTACGATGGGCGAGGATATGAATCAGGAAAAGCTGACTTATATGATTTATCAGCTACTGGATACGGTGCTGTTGGATGCGGAGAATGTCCTTGCCATCGGCGCGGCATCCGTCGGACCTGTCAGCAAACAGGAGGGAAAGATCCTTTCCCCCTTCTATTTCTATGGAATCCATGATTTTGAGATCGTCAAAACCATCGAGGAGCGCTATGGGCTGCCGGTGTTTTTTGACCATGACAACCAAAGCGCGGTGCTTGCGGAGTACCTTTTCGGCAACGGACGCGGGTATAAGGATGTGCTGTTTGTAGGCATCAGCTCCGGCGTGGGCTGCGGTATTGTCAGCAACGGGCAGCTGTTTGCCAATATGCGCGGTCTGCCGCCGGAGTTCGGTCATGTGAGCATTGATGTCAACGGCCGCCCCTGCCAGTGCGGGAACCGCGGCTGCATCGAGACCTATCTGCGCACACCCGAGCTTTTAAGCAAGCTGCGCTATCATACGGGGAAATTCTATACCTATGAGACCTTCTGTAAAATGCAGGGGGACGAAAATGTGGAGCGTGTGTTCCACGATGCCATGATTCGGCTTGCGGTGGCGCTGACAAGCACGGTGAACATTTTGAACAGCGAGCTGATCCTGCTGGGGAATGACAGCGTGTATTGGCCGGACCGTTATCTGCAAATGGTGGAGGATCTGGTCAACGAACGGCGCTTTGTGGCTTGGGATCACAGAATCATCGTGCGGCGCTCGCATTTTATGAAGGATGCCGCACTGATGGGTGCCGCCTGTAACGCGGCGCTGCATATCTTCAACGGGAATTTGCTGTTTGACGAATAGACGGAACGGAACCGGGGCGCAAGCGAATATTGCGGTAAACCGCAGCTTTGGGCAGTATGCCTGAGGCTGCGGCTTTTTGCATTTCCGCGTCCGAAAGGGAGGAAAATCGCCTGATTATTCCTGCACCGACGGGGTGCTGCAATGGGCTTCATCGGGGGCACGCAGGGCAAGCACCCGCGAGGGATATGCCGTATCCGTAAAGCTCCTTCGTCGAAAACCTCTACGCTAACGACTCGCCGTGCCGTCCGCGAAGCGGCAGAAAGGGAAGGCAAGCAGATTTGCATATCGTCGGTAGTTCCCGCACCGGCGCGCCGAGTCGCCTGCCCTACGGCGTACTGCTGCCGCTGCGCGTTTTTCTACGAAATGCACAAATGAAAAAACAAAATTTGTAAATTAAAAATAATAATTCGAGAAATATCTATAAAATACCATAAAAATGCGATGTTATTGACAATTTTGACAAACAAAAACAAGAGATAAACGGAAGAAATCAGCGGTGAATTGACAAAGAATGGAAAAATTAATACATTGACAAGACGAATTAAGTGTGGTAGTCTCTAATCAGAAAGAGATAGTAAACTGAGTGTTCAAACAAGAGATGACATCAGGAGGGGACTTCAAAAATGGATCTTTTCAGCATCGGTGAGATGGTCATTGATTTTATTCCCGGCAGTGAACCGGCGAGCTACATCCGCAAGGCAGGCGGCGCGCCCGCCAATGTGGCGATTGCAGCGGCGAGAAACGGTCTTTCCGTCGGCATGTGCTGCTGTGTCGGCGAGGATGATTTCGGCCGCTTCCTGATGCAGACACTGGAAGAAAACCATGTGCGCGCCCTGCGTCCCGTGCTCTGCACCGACGCCGTGACGACGATGGCGTTTGTGACCCTCAGCGCCGACGGCGACCGCAGCTTTACCTTTGCCCGTAAGCCGGGCGCGGACATGATGCTCCGTGAGGAGGATGTGAAAGAAGAGGACATCCGGGAATCGGTCATCATCCATGCAGGCTCGTGCAGTCTCTCCGCCTCTCCGGAGGACAAGGCAACGGTGCGGGCGCTGCGCTTGGGCAGGGAAATGGGGAAGCTGGTGAGCTTCGACATCAATTACCGCAACCTCATGTGGAATGACGATATCGACGCCTGCGCAAAACGCGTTTTTGAGATTCTGCCCTATGTGGATATCCTGAAGATCTCCGAGGAGGAGGTCGGCATGGTGGGCGGTGAGAACAATCTGTACCGCCTGATGGAGGACTACGGCTTGACGCTGGTGGTCGAGACCCTCGGGGCTGCCGGTGCGCGCTGCTTCTTCGGCGGCAAGTGCGTGGAGATTCCGGGCAGAAAGGCGGTCTGTGTGGATGCCACCGGCGCGGGGGACGCGTTCTGGGGCGGCTTCCTCTCCAGCCTGCGGCAGCAGAATGTGACCTGCGCAAAGGAGCTGACGATGCCGATCATTGAGAAAGCAATGGCGTACGGCAATGTGAGCGGCTGGATCTGCGTGCAGCACAAGGGCGCCATTGAATCGCTGCCCACGCGGGCGGAGATCGAGCGTTATCTGTAATTTCGGCAAGGAGCGGGTTTCATGGAAAATATTTGGGAAAAGCCCTGTATGTATTCGCCGTCTCTGATCTGCTTGGATCTGTGCAATTTGGAAAGTCAGGTCAGGCAGGTGGAGCAGTCCGGCATTGAGATGCTCCATGTGGACATTCTCGACGGGCATTTCAGCCCGAGCATGCCCTTGGGACTGGACACGGTGCGGCAGCTTCGCGCAAAGACGAATTTGGCGTTTGACTGCCATGTGATGGTTACGGAGCAGGATTATTTCGTCGATGAGCTGTTGGACATCGGCGTGCAGCAGGTGGTGTTCCACACGGAGACGCAGCCCCATATCGACGGTATGCTCAACCGTATCCACGCCGCCGGTGCCCGCGCGGGCGTGGCGCTCAAGCCCTCCACACCGCTTTCGGTTTTGGAATATGTGCTGGAAAAGTGCGACACCGTGCTGCTGATGCTCATCAATCCCGGCTATGCCTTTGTCAAGGGCGAAAAGCAGGTGGTCTATGCCGACCGCAAGATCCGTGAGCTTCGCAGGATGATCGACGAGCGCGGGTTGCATACGAAAATCGAACTGGACGGCAGAATCTCGCAGGACAACATCCGCGCCTACGGAAAGGACACCGTAGAGCAATTCGTGGTGGGCAGCACCTGTATCAAGCGCGACCGGATGGCGGAGAGCCTGCAGGAGCTTGACGCTCTGCGCAGAGAAGTGATCGGAGGTTAAAGCATGAGTGAATTTGCAACGCAGTATCAGCAGACCTGCGACGCCGTGCTCGACGAGCTGCGGCGCACGCTTGCCAGCATCGACCCGAATGCTTTAGAGCGCCTGACCGATGAGATCCTTGCGGCGGAGCAGGTGTTCTTCATCGGCGTCGGGCGGGTGCTTCTGAGCCTGCAAGCCATATGTAAGCGGCTGGCGCATTTGGGCATCAAGGCCCATTATGTGGGCGAGATCACAGAGCCTGCCATCACGAAAAACGATCTTCTGATCGTCGGCTCCGGCTCCGGCGGCTCCCTGTTCCCCCTGAACATCGCCAAAAAGGCGAGAAACAATGTCGGCTGCAAGATCGTACATATCGGCTCCAACCCCAACAGCGAGATGAAGGATATCTGCGATTTCATGGTGCGCATCCCCGTGCGCACGAAGTTCTATCTCGAAGACGAGATTGACTCCTGCCAGCCGATGACCAGCCTCTTTGAGCAGTCGCTGCTGCTGGTGGGCGACATTCTTGCCAAGCTCATCATCGAGCGGCAGAAGCTGGATATGAAGGGCTTGTGGCAATACCACGCGAATTTGGAGTGAGCGGGATGGATCGGCAATCACTTTTAAAAAAGGTCGGCTCCATGCAGCAGCTGGCATATGTGCGCCCCATCACCCACCAAGAGGGACGCAGCAGCGGGTTGAGAGCCTTTGATGTAAAGAACGGCGCGCTGCAATATCAGGTGCTTGCGGACAAGTGCCTCGATGTCGGGCAGCTCAGCTACAAGGGTGTCAATTTCAGCTTCCTCTCCAAGCCCGGCTTGCAGGGGCGCGGACACTATGACACCCGCGGGGAGGAAGCGCTGCGGAGCATTATGGGCGGTTTGTTCTTCACCGCCGGATTGGAAAATATCTGCGCGCCCTGCACTGTGAACGGCAAGGAGCTTCCCATGCACGGGAGAATTCGCACAACGCCTGCGGAGCATCTGAGCGCCGATGCCTTTTGGGAGGGTGAGCGCTACGTCCTGCGCACCTCCGGAGAGATGCGGGAGGCGGAGTTGTTCGGAGAGAATCTTGTCCTGCGGCGCAGCATTGAGACGCGCTGGGGCGAAAAATCCCTCACCGTGACCGACGAGTTTGAAAATCAGGGCTTTCGTCCGGAGCCGCTGCTGCTGCTATACCATATCAATATCGGTTATCCGCTTTTGGACGAGGGGACGGAGATTCTGCTTCCGACGCGCAGCGTGACCCCCCGCGACGAGGCTTCCCGCGGGCAGGAGACGCGCTGGAATGTGATGGATGCGCCGAAGGACAACGAGCCGGAATATGTGTTCATTCACGAGCCGGTAGCCGACGAAAACGGCAATGTGATCGTGTGCGTGCTGAACGAGCGGTTAAAGCTGGGGCTGCGCCTTTCCTATACGGCGGCGAATCTGCCCCGCTTCATGGAGTGGAAGTCCACCGCCTCGGGCGACTATGTGGTGGGTTTGGAGCCTTCCAATTCCTCGGTTTACGGACGGCTCTACCATGAGCGCGAGGGCAGCGTCCATCATTTGGCGCCCTTCGCCAAGGAAACCAATGTGCTTACCTTCACCGTTCTGGACGGAGCGGCGGAGCTGCAAGCGGCGCGGGAGGAAATTGCCCGCCTGCTGAAATGAGAAACCTATGAAAGGAGATTGATAGCCAATGAAACGATCTGAAATCAATGCCATCATCAAAGAATTTGAAGCCATGCTCAAGGAATACAAGTTCGAGCTGCCGCCCTTCCTGAGCTTTACGCCGGAAGAATGGGAGACGAAGGGTCACGAGTATGACGAGATCCGTGACAACGCCTTGGGCTGGGACGTGACCGACTACGGCGAGGGCAATTACGACAAGCTGGGTCTGGCGCTGATCACCATCCGCAACGGCAATGTGCAGAATTCGAAGTACACCAAGACCTATGCGGAGAAGATCATGATGCTCCGCGAGGGGCAAGTCTCTCCGAATCATTTCCATTGGAACAAGATGGAAGACATCATCAACCGCGGCGGCGGCAATGTGGTCTTCCGCCTCTGGAACGCGACAAAGGATGAGAAGCTGGACACGACGGATGTGGAAATCTGCCGCGACGGCCGCCGCTACATGGTGCCTGCCGGTACGGAGATTGTCCTGAAGCCCGGCGAGAGCCTCTCCCTGTATCCCTACTACTATCATGAGTTTACCATTCAAAAGGGCTCCGGCAAGGCGCTGGTCGGCGAGGTCTCCATGTGCAACGACGACAACACCGACAACCGCTTCCTCGAGCCGCTGGGACGCTTCCCCACCATTGAGGAGGATGAGCCGCCCTACCGTCTGCTCTGCAACGAGTATCCTCCCGCAAAAGACTGAGCATTCCACCTTCCATCAGATGCGGAAATAGAAAGGAGCCATGAAATGAGCGAATATGCCGTTTCCATGGAGCACATCAACAAATCCTTTCCCGGCGTGAAGGCTCTGGATGATGTTCAGCTCCATTTAAGAACTGGCGAGGTCATGGCGCTGTTAGGAGAAAACGGCGCCGGTAAATCGACCTTGATGAAAATCCTCTCCGGCGTATATACCAGAGATTCCGGCGAAATTGAGATCTTCGGACAGAAGATCGAAGGAGACTTGAATACCAAGCGGGCGCAGGAGCTGGGTGTGGCAATCATTCACCAAGAGTTGAATATGTGCCAACACTTGTCTGTTTCTGCAAATATGTTCCTCGGTCGTGAGATCACCAAAGGCGGCAGATTGGACAAGGCGGAGATGAACCGTCAGGCATGCGAACAGCTCGCAAAGCTGGGCATCACCGATCTCGATCCGAACACGATCGTCGGTGAGCTGACCGTCGGCAGACAGCAGATGGTGGAGATCGCCAAGGCGCTGCTGATCAACGCGCGCGTACTTGTGATGGACGAGCCGTCCTCGGCGCTTTCCAATGCGGAGATCGTGGAGATGTTCCGCATCGTGCGGGAGCTGCGCGCCCAGGGCTGCGCCATCGTATATATCTCCCACCGCTTGCAGGAGCTGCACCATATTGTCGACCGCGTGACCATCATGCGCGACGGCAAGTACATTACCGAGGGCAAATTCAGCGACTTTACCATGGAGCAGATCATTGCCAACATGGTCGGCCGCGAGATTACCAATCAGTTCCCGCGCGACACGGTGCAGCGCGGCAAAAAGGTTCTCGAGGTTCGAAACCTGCAGGCCGGCAGAATGGTCAAGGATGTCAGCTTCGATGCCTATGAGGGCGAGGTGCTGGGCTTCTCCGGTCTGGTCGGCGCGGGACGCACAGAGACAATGCGCGCGATTTTCGGCGCGGATCCCAAGAGCGGCGGCGAGATCGTGCTTGACGGTCAGAAGCTGAATATCCACTCTCCTGCCGACGCGATCCGCCACGGCATCGTGCTTGCGCCGGAGGACCGAAAAAAGGACGGTCTTTGCACGAAGCTGACCATTCGAAATAACATTGCACTACCCAACCTTGACATCATCTGTTCGAAGCTTCTCGGCAAGATCCGCCGTAAGACGGAGAACGAGATGATTGAAAAGGGCAAAAACTCCCTAACCATTAAAATGGCAAATGCGGAGGTGCTGGCAGGCAGCCTGTCCGGCGGCAACCAACAGAAGATTGTTGTTGCCAAATGGCTGGCACGCGACTCCCGCGTCATCATCTTCGACGAGCCTACCCGCGGCATTGATGTGGCTGCCAAGGTGGAGATCTACGAGATTATCAACGAGCTGAAAAAGCAGGGCGTCGTGGTGATCATCGTATCCAGTGAGCTGCCGGAGGTCATGGGCATTTCCGACCGCATTCTGGTCATGTGCAACGGGCGCGTGACCGGCGAGGTTGATCCGAGAAACACCTCGGAGGAAGAGATCATGACCTACGCCACCCGGTTTGGTGACAACGCGGTTGTCTGACTGAATAAAGAAGGAGTGTATTGAAAATGCGTGAGAAACAAAATCCGCTGAAGCGCCTGTTGTCCATCAACGGCATGGCATCCGTCCTGACCGCCTTTGTCGGCGTCGTGATCCTGATGATCGTGTTCTCGATCATGAATCCCAACTTTATCAAGTTTGACAGCGTCATGAATCTGCTGCGCTCTATCGTGCCGTTCCTTCTGGTCGGTATCGGTCAGGGCTATGTGTGTATCACCGGCAACATCGACCTGTCCATCGGCTCCGTGCTGGCGATGAGCGCCATGATTTCCGCGACGATGGTCTGCAACGGTTCCGGCGTTCTGTTGGCTGTTTTGGTGGCTTTCGTGTGCTGCATGCTGGTCGGTCTGATCAACGGCGTACTCGTCGGCAAATTTGAGCTGCCTCCCTTCATCGCTACCCTTGGCACAATGACCATTGCCCGCGGCGTTGCGCAGCTCGCCAACGGCAACTACAACACCGACAACATCGGCTCGACCGGTGCGGCGCAGGTGTTCAAGAATGTCCTTTACTACGGCAAGACCTTAGGCGTGTATAACGGCGTATGGATTGCGATTATCGTCTGGGCGGTGTTCTTCTTCATCCTGACCTTCACCCGCAGCGGTCGTCATATCTATGCCGTCGGTTCCAATGTGGATGCCGCCCGCCTGTCCGGCGTCAATGTTTTCGCAACCACCACAAAGGCATACATGGTTTCCGCGTTCTGCTCCTTCCTCACCGGTCTGATCACCATGGCACAGTCCGGTATGGGCGACATGAGCGCAGGCATGAGCTACGAGATGTACGGTGTCGCGGCGGCGGTCATCGGCGGTATTTCGACCCTCGGCGGCAGCGGTCTGCTGGTCGGCGTCATCGCGGGCGCCTCAGTGTGGGCGATCCTGCAGTCCGGTTTGACCTTCGCGCATGTGCCGGTTGCCTACCGGAACATTGTCATCGGCATCATCGTCGTGGTCTGCGTCATGCTCGACGTCCTGCGCCGCAAGGGCAACGGCAAGCACAGCAAGTCCGCCAAGAAAGCGGCGGAGAAAGCCGCGAAGTAATCCCTCCCGTTTCGGGGCTTAAAAATCGTATGTCCGGGGAATTCCCCCCTGACAAAATATATTATCAAAGGAGAATGAAAAATGAAGAAGTTACTGGCACTGCTCCTCGCACTGGTTATGGTCTTTGCACTCGCTGCTTGCGGCGGCGACGGTGAAAAGTCCGACGGCGACACCATCCACATCAGCCTCATCACCATGGATCAGATGGACGTTCACTGGGTCAAGCTCGAAAAGGCCGCACACGCAAAGGTTGACGAGCTGAAGGCCGCGGGCAAGAACATCGAGTACGAATGGCTGGCTCCCGAGAAGAAGGACAACGCACAGCAGATCGCACAGATCGAGACCGCAATCAACAACGGCGCTGATGTCATCATCATCTCCGTCAACGATGCTACCGCTTGCAACGACGCGCTGCAGGCTGCTCTGGACAAGGGCATCAAGCTTATCTATGTCGACGCCACCGCTTCCCTCGAGGCTTCCGCAACCTTTGCTACCGACAACTACGCTGCCGGTGCTGAAGCAGGCAAAGCCATGCTGCAGTATTTGGCAGATGCCGGTCTGACCGAAGGCGAGATCGGTCTGGTCTCCGCACAGGCAGGCGTGCAGTCCTGCATCGACCGCGTGGACGGCTTTGTTTCCGCGTTCGAAGGCACCGCTTTCACCATGAGTGAGGTTCAGTACTCCGACGGCGACGCTGTCAAGGCACAGGACCTGACCAACGCTCTGATTCAGGACGGCGTGGTTGCTGTCTACGGCGCGAACGACGGCGCGACCAACGGCGCTGCCAACGCAGTTAAGGAAGCGAACGCAAACGGTGCGAACATCATCTGCGTGGGCTTCGACAACAGCTCCTCCAACCGCGCGCATGTTGTTGACGGCGAGCTGCTTGCCTTCATGGCGCAGAACCCCAATGTCATGGGCGAGAAGGCAATCGAGGCTGCCGTTGCTCTGATGGAAGGCACGACGCTGGCTGAGACCAATGTTGACACCGGTGTTTCCGTCGTCACCAAGGACAACGTCGCGAACTTTGAGGACTAATCTCAATTCGTAACTGCTGATACCTAATAAGCTGCGCCCCGCCGTTCCGGCGGGGCGCATTCGTTAGAGGAAAGGGAAAAAGCGATGCAAACGAAGGATTATGGTAAGGCGATCCTTGGAGAACTGGAAAAAGTGATGGAGCAGGTCTCACCGGACGCCTGCACGGCGCTCTGCGGCGCGATTGCAAATGCCACGCGGGTGTTCGTGGCAGGCGCGGGGCGCTCCGGCTTGGTGGCGAAAGCGTTTGCCATGCGTCTGATGCATTTGGGCTGCAATGCCTATGTCTGCGGCGAGATGGTCACGCCCTCTTTTCAAAAGGGTGACCTTCTCCTGATCGTTTCCGGCTCGGGAGAGACGGCTTCTCTCACTGCCATGGCGGGCAAGGCGCGCGCCGTGGGCGGCAGCTTGGCGCTGGTCACCGTCCGTGCCGAGAGCAGCATCGGGGCTATGGCGGAGGTCATTGTGCCGGTGCCCGCACCCACGCCGAAAGCGGATAACGCCTTTCGCTCCGTCCAGCCGATGGGCGCGCTGTTTGAACAGAGCTGCTTCCTGCTGCTCGACGCCGTTGTGATGGAGCTGATGGAACAACTGGGGCAGGATGAGAAATCCATGTATGCCCGCCATGCAAATTTGGAATAAGAAGAGGGAACGGACATGAAAAAGCTACAGCTTGCGCTGGATGTACTGACGATGGAACAGGCGCTGGCGCTGACGGAGGCGGTGCGCGGCTATGTGGAACGGATCGAGCTGGGAACGCCGTTTGTCTTGGAATACGGCATGGAGGCGGTGCGCCGGTTCCGCGCCCGTTTCCCGGAGAAGGAGCTGCTTGCGGACTTAAAGATCATGGACGCGGGCGCACTGGAGGCGGGCGCGGCCTTTGCCGCAGGTGCGGATCTGGTGACGGTGCTGGCGGTGACCGACCGCGCAACCCTCCGCGCCTGCGTGCAGGAGGCAGAGCGGTATCACAAAGGGATTGTGGCGGATATGATCTGCGTGGAAGACCCGGAGGAGGTCGCGAAAGAGCTGGAATCCATGGGCGTTTACGGCATTGCTGTGCATACCGGTGTGGATCAGCAGGCACGGGGAAGAACACCGCTGGAGGATGTCCGCCGTTTGCGCCCCTTGGTGCGGCAGGCGGAGCTGTCCGTCGCGGGCGGTATCTGTCGGGAGACTGCGGCGGACTACTGCCGTGCGGGCGCGCAGGTACTCATCGTCGGCGGCGCCATCGCCTCCGCGCCGGATCCCGCGGCGGAAGCGCTCGCCATTCATGAAGTGCTGCAAGGCTTCCGCGCTTCTTGCGGGACTTTGTAAATCCTGCAGCGGAAGCTGCGAGCGGGCAAAAAGCACCGCCCATGGGAAGCACAGAACTGCAATGACCCGCCGATACCGCTTGCGGTATCGGCGGGTTTTTCAGGGTTATTATAGAATGAGTGCGAGCGCGAGGGTGAGAATGGTCGGCGCGGCGTCCTCGGTGCCCTCGGAGATCAAAAGCAGCAAAAGCGCGAGCAGCAGCAGATCGCCGCTGTCGATGCCCGGGAAAAGCACGGAGAGCGCGCCGCCCTGTGATTGCTTTCCTGCGGGTGTCTGCTCTCTCGGTGGGCACTCCTTCCTCGCGAGCGGCGGTGTGATCCCCGACGCGCATTCCCGCAAAGGCTCCTTCTTCGGCTCGCGTTGTTCCGCGGGCGCGTCCCGTTTCTGCGCGGCGTTCCGATCCGGCGGGCAAGGCGTCGGCTTTGCCTCCTGCACGGTCTGCCGACGGTACTGCCCGTTCGCATTTGGCATATAACGATGATACACGGCTTAACCTCCCCGTTTTCCGAACAGACCGTTTTGCAGCGCACTGCTTGCCAAGCGGGAGATGCGTGCAATCTGCGCAGCGCGGTCGATTTTTTCGCGGCGCTCCGGCGCAAGATAGGGCTTGAGCGCCGACAGCAACGCCTCTTGACGGCTGTCCGTGTGTTGCAGCTGCTGCATCATGCCGAGAATCGCGCGCATTGCTCCGTCGTCGATGGGCGGCACGGCGGGCTGCGGCTGCTCCTGCGGCTGCGCAGTTTGCTGCGCCGCGCCGAAGGACTGTGCAAGCGACATGATCTGCGCCATGCTGTCGGGATCGTTCAGAAGCTGTTGCAGCTTCTCCTCCAAACCCTCCGTGCCGATCACCTACCTTCCGTTCAGCTTTTTCAGAAGTGCCTCCGCCTCTGCCGTTTGTATGAGCGGCTTCAGCGCCTCCTGCGCGCCTTCGAGATTTCCTTTGCGGTATTCCTCCGCAGCCTGCTGCATTCCCTTACCGCCGTCACGGCTGAGCAGGGCGATGAGCTGCTTGCCTTCGGGAGAACCGAGTACCCGCTTCACCTGCTCGGCGGAAAATTGCGGATTTTTCTGTGAATCTTGCTTCATGGCGATTGCCTCCCCCTTGACGATCTGCTATAATATACTGTATGCAAGTACTTGTGAAAGGGTGACGCAATGAAGCTTTTGGTCGTGTCCGATTCCCATCGGGAGACGGAGCATATGCTGCTTGCGCTGCGGCGCGAGAAACCCGACGCGGTCGTCCATCTCGGAGATCATGCCGACGACGCTGATGCGATTGCGCGGGAATTTCCGTTTCTGCCCCTCTGCCGCGTGCGCGGAAACTGCGATTATTTTGATGACAGGACGCCGGAACAGGTGCTTCTGCGGTGGGAGGGCGTGAAACTGCTTGCCGTCCACGGGCACCGCTACGGCGTGAAAGGCGGGCTTCTGCGGCTGCAATATGCCGCGAGAGAAAAAGAGGCGCAGGTTGCCCTGTTCGGGCATACGCACTGTGCTTATTGCGAAGAGCTTGACGGACTTTGGCTGCTCAACCCGGGCGCCTGCGGCGGCTATATGCCGACCTACGGTGTCATCGAGCTCCACGACGGCGCGGCGGAGTGCTGCGTCAAAGAAGTTTATACGGAGGAAGCGTTATGATTCTGGCAGTAGACATCGGCAATACCAACATCGTTCTCGGCTGCATTGAGAACGACGAAATTCTGTTTGAGGCGCGCATGGCGACCGACCTGATCAAGACCTCGGATCAGTACTGCGCGGAGCTGAAGACCATGCTCAGCCTGTTTGAGGTCACGCCGGAGAAGATCGACGGGAGCATCGTCTCCTCCGTCGTGCCGCCGGTGATGAATTCGCTCAAGACCGCCATCCGCAAGCTGACGGGCAAGAGCTGCCTTATCGTCGGCCCCGGTATCAAAACCGGGCTGAACATCCGTATGGAAAATCCGGCGGAGATCGGCAGTGACCTGATTGTCGCTGCGGTTGCCGCTATCGCGGAATACGGCGCGCCGCTGCTGCTCGTTGACATGGGTACCGCGACGACCATCACCGCCATCGACCAAGAGGGCGCGTTCGTCGGCGGCTGTATCTGTCCCGGCGTAAAAATCTCCATGGAGGCGCTGACGGGGCGTACGGCGCAGCTGCCCGGCATCAGCTTGGATCGCCCGCAGCATGCCATCGGCAAAAACACCCGCGACTCGATGCGCAGCGGCATTATGTTCGGCGCGGCAGGGATGCTCGATGGGCTGCTCGACCGCATGGAGGCGGAGCTTGGCACACCCGTCAAGGTTGTCGCCACGGGTGGTATCGCGAAATTCGTGATCCCGCTGTGCCGCCGCGAGATGATCTATGACCGCAGTCTGATGCTCAAGGGCCTGCGCCTGCTCTATCACAAGAATGTTAAATAACGCTGAAAAATGCGGCGAGAAAAAGAAAAAAGCCAACGCCGATGCAGAGGGTGACAACGCTTTCGATGAAGGCGGCAATGCTGCCGAAGTGTCTGCGGCGTCTCTTTTTCGGCATCACAGCCTCACGGGGAAGATAGGGAACTAAGTCGATCATGTTATTCATATTGACGGCTCCTTTCATTTGTTGTCCGTATTATAGCAAAACAAGTGTCCGATAAATCGGACTGTATAGGAGATTTTTATGAAAGAATTTGAGTATCCCTCCAAGGGCGGCGGAAGCATCCACGCCTATCAATGGCAGCCGCAGGGCGCGCCCGTTGCGGTGGTGCAGATTGTTCACGGGATCGCGGAGCACATGCTGCGGTACGATGATTTCGCGCGCTTTCTGAATGACAATGGTATTGTGGTCGTCGGCGAGGATCATATGGGGCACGGAAAATCCATCGGAGACGGTACGCCGCTCTATTTTGAGGGCGGCTGGGAAAACGCGGCGGATGATACCTATGAGCTGCTGCGCCGCACCCGCGCGGAATATCCCGATCTGCCGTATATTCTGTTCGGGCACAGTATGGGTTCCTTCCTGACGCGCACGCTCCTGTTCCGTTACCCGGACGCGGGGCTGCGCGCGGCGGTCATCTGCGGCACAGGCTGGCAGCCTGCCCCTGTTTTGTGCGCTGGCAGGGCGCTCTGCGCGCTGGAAATGTGCCGCGTCGGCGGGAAGGGGCACAGCAAGCTGCTGAACAAGCTGATCTTCGGCGCGTACAACGCCAAATTCAAGGACGCGACAAGTGAAAATGACTGGATCTGCGCAAAACGCGAGGTGGTGGATCGCTACAATGCCGACCCGCTTTGCGGCGGCGCGGCGACCGTCGGACTGTCGCGGGATATGCTCGGCGGCATTGCCATGATTCAGAAAAAAAGGAATCTTTGCGCTATGCCGAAAAAACTGCCTGTCTTATTCATCGCAGGCCAAAATGACCCCGTCGGCAATATGGCAAAGGGCGTGAAAAAGACCGCGAAAAAATTCCGTGACAGCGGCATGACCGATGTCACCCTGCGCCTGTACGAAGGCAGGCACGAGATCCTAAATGAGGAAAATCACGCAACAGTCTACGCCGATGTCCGGGCGTTTATTCTCAAGAATCTCTGAATGCAATGCCGATGCTTTTCAGGCTCAGAACGCCTGATTGCGTAGATGAAAAGTGCATGTGATTGCCACGTCGCTGCGCTCCTCGCAATGACATGGAAGGGTTGCCCGCTTGTCATTGCGAGGAGCGCAGCGACATGGCAATCTATGCAGGAACTACCGAGTGGGTATAAACCTTTTCTCCTGTGCCGTCTGCCGTTTCGCAGCATCTGGGGACATGTCCCCGCCCTACAGAAGTTATTTTGTTACTTTTTTGTAATTATTTTTGCCAACTTTACTCGTTATAGGTCGAAGCGACCTTGACGAAAGTCGAATCGTCTGTTACAATGGGCTTGACATTATCCCGACAGGAGTGAAACTATGAAACGATTTCTATGCAGCCTCCTGCTGATTGTGTGTCTGCTCTCGGGGCTGATCCTGCCGGTGTTCGCCGTTGAAGGCGAGCAAGCGGAGCTTGAAACAACCGTGCCGCAGACGGATGAAGATTTGACCTCGCAGGAGAGCACGCCGCAGACAGACGAGGAATTACAATCAAAGACGCGTGCGCCGCAGACGCTTACGACAAGCGAGGCGGGCATTGCCTTTGTCAACGAGATGATGGGCGGCAGCTACGGCGGCACGTCGCAGCTCGCAGGCGCGGAGCAGATCGTAAACAACTTTCTATCCCGCAATGCCCTTTCTCTCAACCAGCAGCAGTTTGACGCCTTGGTCGACATTGTGATGCAATACGGTGATATTCTAACCGATTCCTACGGCTGGTGGAAGGTCATTGCCTCCGGAAGCTATACGGATCCTCAGCTTGCGTCGGCGTTTTGCGCGTGGGTCAAGGGCTCGGACGGCGCGTTTTCGCAGCAGCATCTGAACCGCCGCATCCGTGAGGCCAAGCTGTTTCTCTATGGCAGCTATTCCGGCGACTGTGAGGCATACTTCCGTTACCTGATCTTTATCGCCAACGGCGGCACACTCGATGACAATACCGTTTTGTGCTACCCCTATGGCGGTACTTATTCCTCGCTTCCGACGGCGAGCCGCAGCGGGAAATACTTTGCCGGCTGGTACACCGCGTCCAGCGGCGGTGTGCATGTGTCCAATTCGGATGCAGTCACGCAGAATAACACAGTCTATGCGCATTGGTCGGATACCGCCGAGGCAGATCCCGATGCGTTGCCGAAGCAGCCCGATATCAGGTTTTCGGATGTTCCGCAAGGCGCATGGTATTATGAATGGGTAGTGCGCGGAACACAGCTCGGGTTGTTCAGCGGCGTGAGTGCGACGGAGTTTGCACCCGAGAGCAATATGACCCGCGCGATGCTTGTCACCGTGCTTTATCGCATGGAGGGAGAGCCTGCCGTAACGAGCAAGGCGCCCTTTACCGATGTAGAGGCGGGACAGTGGTATTCCGGCGCCATCTATTGGGCGTATGCCAACGGCGTGGTCAACGGCATCACGGAGACGCGCTTTGGGCTGAATGAGAATATCACGCGGCAGCAGCTGACGACGATGCTCTACCGCTACGCTCACAGCAAGGGCTATGACTGCACGGCACTGGCGCAGCTTGATGCATTCCCGGACGCCGCTTCCGTTGCGGATTACGCCCGAGAGTCGATGCAGTGGACGGTTGCGAACGGCATTGTCAGCGGCGACGGCGGGAAGCTGCTTCCCAACGGCAAAGCCACCCGCGCCCAGTGTGCAAAAATGGTGTCGGTATTCTATGATACATTTGTCGTGACGGCTCCCAACGGGGGCGGACAGACAGAACCCGATCTGAATCCGCAACCGCTTCCGGAGCCGCCGGAACTTAAGACCAGTGAGGCGGGGGTGCAGTTTATCAAGGATCACGAGGGCTTTCTCCAATATGCGGTTTGGGATTACAGCCAGTACAGCATCGGCTACGGCTCGCGCTGCGATCCGGAGGATTATCCCGACGGCATAACCGAGGAGGAGGCAGACTACCTCCTGCGTGTCATGCTGGCAGATTTTGAACAGACTGTCGATAAGCTGCTTGAAAAATCCACCGTGGAGCATACGCAGGCGCAGTACGATGCGATCCTCAGCTTTACCTACAATCTCGGTCGTCAGTGGATGGGCGAACAGTACACGGTCTATCGATATATCCTTTATGGCGGCTACGACGAGATGGAATTCGTCAATACCATGGGCAGCTGGTGCAAAGCGGGCGGGAGCTTCGTCTCCGGTCTTGCCCGCCGCCGCATGGACGAAGCGAACCTCTATTTGAACGGGGATTATACGCTCGGCACGAAGAAATACCTTTGCATCAGCTATAATGGTGCAAAGGGAGAGCCGGAGTATGCGTACTATTATTATAAGACGGGCGAAGTGCTCGGTACACTCCCAACGGCACAGCGAGAAGGTTACAAGCTGCTCGGCTGGTATGACAAGCTCTCCGGCGGCACAGAATATACCACGCAGACCATTGCACCTGCCTATGGCACTTATACCCTCTACGCCCGCTGGCAGGAGGCTCCCGATGTGCCGCCGGAGCCCGAGGCGTCTTCAGAGCCTGATGCGTCATCGGAGCCCGAGACCTCGTCGGAGCCTGATGCGTCGTCGGAGCCCGAGGCGTCATCGGAATCTGCTCCATAATTGGAGCCGGAGCGAGATATCGCGTTTGGATGCGTCGGGAAGCCGCTTCCCACGAACAAGCCAATTGTGCGCTGTTTTCAAAGATAGTGCTGCGGTATTTGAATACCGATCACGAAGGAAAGCAGACACTTCCATTTTATTGCGATCGGCATCATTGCTTGCAGACACCTTTTCGTGTTGATGCGCTTTATGGCATGAAACCCCCTTGGCGTGACGGAATGATGCACGAAGAAAAACGCCTCGACGCGAAGCACCCTCCGTCAAGGCGTTTTCTCTTTCCAACTGCATTAGATGCGTCCTCCATAGGTGAAAACACACCGCGAAAAACGAAACGGCTGATGCTGGGCGGGGACATGTCCCTATCCTACAAGGATGCGTGGAAAACGATCAAAAATATTTATTATAGTCCGATTTATCGGACAGGGGAAATGCTATACTTTAGGCAGAAACGACGAAAGGAAGTCAGAGTATGCTTTGGAGTATTGTATCGGTCAGAGGTCATTATGAGGTTTTTTCCGCAGACGGCAGGTTTCTGTTTTCCGCAGATACCAAGGCGGAGGCAATGGAGGAGTTGAGCGAGTGGGAGGAAGAACTTATCGCCTGACGCTTGCCTATGACGGCACGCGCTATCGCGGCTGGCAGCGGCTGCCGAACGGTGCGCTAACCGTGCAGGGGAGCGTGGAGCGGGCGCTTTCCGAGCTGTTCGGGCAGCCGATTGAGGTCAGCGGCAGCGGGCGGACAGATGCGGGCGTCCATGCCGAGATGCAGGTTGTCTCCTTTTCCGCGCCGGAACGGCCGACAGAGACGTTGCTTTCGCAGCTGCGCAGGCTTCTGCCGGAGGATATCGGCGCACTCTCGCTGGACTATGCCGCCGACCGCTTTCACGCGCGCCTGTGCGCGACGGAAAAGACCTATGTTTACCGAGTTTGGAACAGTGAGCTTCCCGATGTGTTCGAACGGCGCTTTCGCGTGCAGCTTCCGCAGAAGCTCGACCTTGCTGCCATGCGGGCTGCCGCGGAGCTGATGGTCGGAACGCATGACTTTAAGGCGTTCTGCGGGAATAAGCAATTCAAAAAATCCTCCGTCCGCACCCTGAAACGCCTGCAAATTGAGACGCGCGGCGCGGAAGTGCGCTTCGTGCTGACGGCGGACGGCTTCTTATACCACATGGTGCGTATTTTGGTCGGCACGCTGCTGGAGATCGGCATGGGCAGGCGTGAGATCACGTCGGTCGAGGAAATTTTTGCCTCCCGCCGCCGCGAAACGGCAGGGGAGACGGCGCCCGCAAAGGGACTTTGCCTGAAAGAGGTGCGATACGATTGAATATTCAGATTTTCGGCAAGAATAAATGCTTTGAAACAAAAAAGGCGGAGCGGTATTTTAAGGAGCGGCGCATCAAGGTGCAGAATATCGACCTGCTGCGCTACGGGATGTCAAACGGCGAGTTTGAGAGCGTCCTGCGCGCGGTCGGCGGCATTGACAAGCTGATCGACTGGGAGAAAAAATCGCCTGAGATCGACCTGCTGCGCTATATGGATGACCGAATCACCAAGGAGGACAAGGTGTTCGATCAACCGGAGCTGATGAAAACGCCGATTGTCCGCAACGGAAAAAAAGCGACCGTGGGCTATTGCCCTGAGGTTTGGAAAAAATGGGAGGAAGAAGCATGAGACTTGATACCGTCAGAATTTTGAAGAATATTTTTTACATCGGTGGCGTGGCAGCTGCGCTGATCACGTGGTTTTTACCGGATGGCTGTCCGAGCGGCGTGAAGACGGGGCTATTGATTGCTGCCTGCGCCCTCGTTGTGGTGGGCTTTGTGGTCACGCTGCTGTTTTACCGCTGCCCCAAATGCAAGCACAATTTTTCCGTCAACGAGAAGCTGCCCGATGTCTGCCCGAACTGCGGTGAGCCGCTGAAGAAGTGAATCGGAGGATCTTTCTCCCGCCAAAGACCGCAGCCGTTTTACGGCGTCTGTCTTCGGCGGGCTTCTCGGCGTATGCGGTCGGCGGCTGTGTGCGCGACAGCCTGCTGGGCACCGCGCCGCAGGACTGGGATATCTGCACGAACGCGACACCGCAGGAGATTATCGCTTGCTTTTCCGAGGAGCGAACGATTCTGACGGGCGTGCGTTACGGCACCGTAACGGTCTTGCTGGACGGAGAACCGTTCGAGGTTACGACTTACCGCGCTGAGAGCGGCTATTCCGACAGCCGCCACCCTGACGAGGTACAGTTTCTAAGCTCTCTGCGCGGCGATCTTGCGCGGCGGGATTTTACCGTCAACGCGATGGCAGCCGATGGGGACGGCGCGGTGATTGACTGCTTCAACGGCGCGGAGGATCTGCAAAACGGCGTGATCCGCTGCGTCGGCGCGCCTGAGGAGCGCTTTACGGAGGACGCGCTGCGGATCATGCGCGCGCTTCGTTTTGCCGCGAAATTAGGATTTTCCGTTGCGGCGGAGACCGCTGCCGCCATCCATGGGCAGCGGGAGCGCCTGCGTTCCGTAGCCCCGGAGCGGCTGCGCAAGGAGCTGAAGGGGCTTCTCTGCGGCAAAAACGCGGCGGCGGTGCTGGCGGAATTCTCCGATGTGCTATGCGTGATCCTGCCGGAGCTTGCGCCGTGTATCGGCTTTCGGCAGTATAATCCGCATCACGCGTTCGACGTTTGGCAGCACACGCTTTGCGCCCTGCAGGCATCGGAGCCGCAGGAGGCACTGCGTCTTGCCGTGCTGCTGCACGATATCGGAAAGCCTGCGGTCTTTTCCTTCGATAAAAACCTGATCGGGCATTTTTACGGTCATGCGGTCGTCAGCGCGGCAATGACGGAAGCAATCCTTCACCGTTTGCACTATGACAACGCGACGAGCAAGCTTGTCACAACGCTGGTGGGCGGGCATGATTTTGCGCTGCTGCCGATGGATGAGCGGCGGATGCGGCGGCTGCTCGCGCGCTATGGGGAGGACACCGTGCGTCTGCTGCTGCGTCTGCGCCGTGCGGATCGCCTCGGCAAGGGGACGGAGGAAGCGGAAGCGATTGAGACAATGACGCAGCAGGCGGAGACGCTGCTTGCGTATGTTCTGCGTGAGGAGCAATGCCTCTCCCTGCGCAAGCTGAAGATCGGGGGCGACGACATCCTCGCGATGGGAGTGCCCCGCGGGAAGCGGGTCGGCGCGCTTTTGCAGCAGCTTTTGGACGCGGTTCTGGACGGAAAGCTTGCAAATGAACGGAATGCTCTTGTGAATTATGCACAAGCTTTGCTTTCAAGTGAGGAAAATGATTGACAAAATCGCTGAAACCATGTAAAATATTCCTTTAGAAGAAATTCTAAGGGGGATCATTATGGACAGCTTTGTGATCAGAGGGAATCTCTGCTACAGTATAAACAGTAACCGAATTGACATCAGACCGCAAGCCTATTTGGTGTGCGAGGACGGCGTTTGTGCCGGTATCTTTGACGCGCTGCCGGAGCGCTATGCCGCCCTCCCGCTGACCGATTTCGGGGATCGGCTGGTGATCCCGGGGCTGACCGACCTGCATATCCACGCGCCGCAGTTTGCGTTCCGCGGGCTGGGAATGGATATGGAGCTGCTGGACTGGCTCAATACCTATACCTTCCCCGAGGAGTCAAAATATGCGCAGCTTGACTATGCCGACCGCGCTTATGGTCAGTTTGTCTCGCATTTGCGCCGCAGCGCAACGACCCGCGCCGTTTGCTTTGCCACCATACATACGCCCGCGACCGAGCTGCTGATGGAAAAGATGGAAAACAGCGGGCTGATCTCCTATGTCGGTAAGGTCAATATGGATCGCAACAGTCCCGACTATCTGTGCGAGGAGAGTGCGGAAAAATCCGTCGCTGCGACCGAGCGTTGGATCTGCGAGGCGCAGTCGCGCTTTGCGAGGACAAAGCCGATTGTAACGCCGCGCTTTGTCCCCTCGTGCAGTGACGCGCTCCTGCAAGGTCTGCGCGGCTTATTGGAAAAGTATGCGCTTCCGCTGCAGAGCCATCTCTCCGAAAATTTCGGAGAGATCGCATGGGTCAAGGAGCTTTGCCCGGATACCGAGTTTTACGGTGAGGCTTACGACCGCTTCGGACTCTTCGGCGGCGATCATCCCTGCATCATGGCGCACTGCGTCCACTCGTCGGAGGAAGAACTGGAGCTGATGAAGAAAAACGGCGTGTTTATCGCACACTCGCCGCTGTCCAACACGAATCTTGCCTCCGGCGTCGCGCCGATTGCAAAGTATATGGAGGCGGGCTTGCGGGTCGGGCTGGCGTCGGATGTCGCAGGCGGTGATACGGAGAATATGTTCCAAGTGATGGCAGGCGCGATTCGCGCGTCGAAGCTCCGCTGGCGGCTGCTGGATCAGGAGGTCAAGTCGCTTACGGTCGATCAGGCATTCTATCTTGCCACCCTCGGCGGCGGCAGCTTCTTCGGCAAGGTCGGCAGCTTTGCGGACGGCTACGAATTTGACGCCCTTGTGCTGGACGACTCCTCATTGGAGCATCCGCAGGAGCTGACCCTCCGCGCGCGGCTGGAGCGCTGCATTTATCTGGCGGACGAACGCCACATCGCCGCAAAATTTGTCGCCGGCACGCGTCTTTTCTAAGCGAAACACTGCATAAAAGCTGAGATCCCCTGTAAAGGTGAGAGGCTGTCACCTTTGCGGGGGATTTGCGTTCAATAGGAAAAGCAAACCCTTTCCGCCCCGCCGAAAAGAGTTACCGGATGCCTTATGGTATGGAAGGTAAGCAGCGGCGTTTGCAGGATAGGGCTGCATTGCTTTCCCTAAACGCAAGAGAGAGAAAATGATAAAACCGTATTGACAACCGACCGTTCGGTAGCTATAATATACATAGGATATTTGAGGTCTGTGAGGGAGTACGTTTTATGGAAAAAGGAAATACGAAGCAGGAGATTCTTGCAGCTGCACTTGAGCTGTTTTCCGTCCAAGGCTTTGAAGCCACCTCTATTTCCCGGATCGCCGACGCCGTCGGCATCCGCAAGGCATCGCTTTACAGTCACTTCGAGAACAAGCAGGCCATTTTGGATGCGTTGGTGAAGGAAGTATTGGAACAGTATGACGCACATTCCATCTTTGCGCGGGCAGATTGGGAGAACGATGCCTGCGAAAAGGGCGGACAGGTGCTGACGCCAGACGCAGCAGCGCAGATGATTTTGGCGCAGCTCCGTTATATCCTCCATGATCCCCATATCAGTAAGGCGAGAAAAATGCTGGTGATAGAGCAGTTTCAAAAACCCGAGCTTGCGAAGCTGCAGACCAAGCAGAATTATACTGACGTAATGCATTACTTTACCGGTCTGGTGCAATACCTGATTCGCCACGGTGTTTTGCGCGAAGATGATCCCGAGATCATGGCAGCCCAGCTCTGCTTGCCCGTTTCCACATGGATCAACCTCTGCGACCGGGAACCTGAGCGCGAGGCGGAGGTTATGGAGCTGGTGGAGAGGCACATGCAACAGTTTTTCAAGGTCTATCAGCCGGAGGCGCGGTGATTTCATGAGTAAATATAATGCCCTGTGGGCGTGGATCAAAGAAAACGGCGCGGACAGCTGCAAGCTGACCTTTGCCGAGATCGAGCAGATCGCCGGACTGCCCATGGACCATGCTTTTCTGACATACAAAAAAGAACTGCCGGACTATGGATATCAGGTCGGTAAAATCTCGATGAAAGAGCAGACGGTTGTATTTCAGAAGCTGAATTGAGGGCTTTTGATGTATGAATCGAAATTTACGGAGGGACTCATATGTTGGCGTATTCCGTTATCATGTTTTTCACGGCAGCGCTTTTCCTGCTGCTTAGTATCGCGATTTACAAAGGCAAAACGACCTTAATACATTCTTACCATCAAACAAAAGTCGCGGATAAGTCAGCCTACGGCAAAGCCTTTGGAAAAGCTTTGCTTGTTACTGCTATGGCGCCGTTGTTCAGTGGTATGATTGGCTTACTGGGTAAGTCCGATGTGATTGCGCTGACGGCAGTTGCCGTACTTATCATGGGGATAGGCATTGGAATAGGCTTGCTTGTTGCCGTGCAAAAGAAATATAACGGAGGAGTTTTCTGAATCCCCCTTTTACGGAGGAATGCGGCTGTGTCCGCTGCGGCATGGTCGCTTCCTTTTGAACCTATAACCTACCGAACGATAGGTAGGAACTAATGGAAAGAAAGGATTTCATATGGTCACACTATTTGTAATCGGTATCATCGTATTTACAGCGAAGCTTGTTCATTTCGCGTTGAAAGCCGCGTGGGGAATTACGAAGGGGGCTCTTTTTGTGCTCGGGCTTCCCGCACTGCTGATCGTGCTGTTTACTGCCGGGCTGGTAGTTCTTGCGATCCCCCTTTTGTTCCTCGCGCTGCTGGCGGTCTTTCTCTGGCCGCTTTTGAAAGGAGGTTGAGAATCGGAATGCAGTAGAAAACTGTGCCGTTTCACGCGATGGATAACGGCTAAAGAATAAGGAAAGCAGAAAGCCTGTTTTTCGATTGCATAATGAAAACAATTCAATCCGGCTACCGGATCATGGAAAAGGAGAATGGTTTATCATGAAAAGAAACATTGCACTGCTTCTTGCGGTGATTCTTTGCCTGACTTTGGCAGCGTGCAGCAAAGCGTCTGAACCCAAAGAAAGCATGGAGGAAATCCAAATAGAGAAAAGCGACACAGCTACAAAATCTGAGGAGGCGCGGCAGGAAAGCACAGAGCTTGTCGGTCTGTGGCATTTAGACAGCGAGAAGAATGATCTTGCCGCGGTTTCAGACCGTTTCCCGGGGTATGCGGAGTGGGGAGCGAGTATGGAGCTTCGGAGCGACGGCCAAATGAGCTGGTATATCGGCGCGGAGAGCTGGCATGGCACCTATGCGGCGGACGGCGAGACGCTGCATGCCGAGCTGAATTCCGAGCTTGAGGAGCGTACACTTCCGCTGGACTTTCACATTGCCATGGAAAACGAAGCCGCAATACTGGAAACGGACTATGAGGGTATGCCGCTTTATTGGGCTTACGGAGCGCAGGAGGAACCCTCAGCCGGAGCGGACAGCGAGTAACAGACGTATCGGAAAGAAAGCAGTCACCAATAAAAAACGACAGCCGCCTCCATACAGGAATCTGCTGCAATAAAAGAGAAGCTGTCTCTCATGATTCTCGAGAATCATGAGAGACAGCTTCTTATGGTGCCGGTGTTCATAACGGACTTCATTCCGTCTTCACGCAAGAACCAAATCGAAGCCCAGCGGAGCGGGTTCGATTTGGGAAGGAGGAGCAGCGGCATGAGCGCGCTCCGACGTGGTGCCGCTGACCGGACTCGAACCGGTACGGTATCGCTACCGGCGGATTTTAAGTCCGCTTTGTCTACCTATTCCAACACAGCGGCGGAATGTTCGGCAGGGGAGTGCCCGCTGCACGGCATTTATTTTAGCATTACTTTTTCTCCGCGTCAAGCCGTAGCGCAGAAAAAATGCTGCCTCCATGAAAAAAAGCGGAGGCGCGAGGCAAAGAGATCGGAGGGCAGGAAGAAAATTGTGACAGTTATCAAGGGAAAATCTTGAATTATTTGTGCATTATCACAAAATAGCGCTTGCGCTTTGCGGCGAGAGGGTATATAATATATCCTACCGAACCTTCTGCGGACGCTGCAAATGTCCCTTGCATTCCTACCGCGTGTCCTGTATAATAGGGATAGAAGAAACAGAAATATTGGAGGCAGTGTCATGGCAAAGCTGTATTTCAAGTATGGCGCGATGGGTTCGTCCAAGACGGCGCAGGCGCTTATCACCAAGTATAACTACGAGGAGAACGGTATGCGCGTCTGGCTGATCAAGCCCTCTGCGGATAACCGCGACGGCGCGATCATTCTGCGCAGCCGTGTCGGGCTGGAAGCGCCGGCGGAGGTCATTGCGCCGGAAACGAATATTCGGGAGCTGTTTGCACAGCAGGAGAAGACCGATGTCATCATTGTCGATGAGTGCCAGTTCATGACCCCGGAACAGATCGACCAGCTCCGCGAGATCGTGGATGCCGAGAATGTTCCCGTCCTCTGCTTCGGCTTGCGGACGGATTTCCGCAGTACGCTTTTCCCCGGCAGCCGCCGCCTGTTTGAGGTCGCGGACACCATCACGGAGATCAAGACGATCTGCGACTGCGGCGCGAAGGCGACAACCAACGCCCGCGTCGGCGAGGACGGCTATATCGTCACCGAGGGCGCGCAGATCCTCATGGGCGGCAACGACCGCTATATTGCCATGTGCCACAAGTGCTGGATGCGCAACATTCGAGAGCACCGCAAAGTCAGATAAGAAATAATTTTCACATAGCTTTGAAAGGAGAACTACTTATGAATTACCCGACTCCCCACATCAACGCCAAGCCTGAGGATTTCGGCCAGACCGTCCTGATGCCCGGCGATCCGCTCCGCTCGCAGTACATTGCGGAAAACTTCCTTGAAAACGCCAAGCTTGTCAACAACGTCCGCGGCGTGCAGGGCTACACCGGCTTCTACAAGGGCGTAAAGGTCTCGGTTATGGCGTCCGGCATGGGCATTCCCTCCATCGGCATCTATTCCTACGAGCTTTACAACGCCTTCGGTGTGCGGAACATTATGCGCATCGGCTCGGCAGGCTCCATTAACCCCGATATCCATGTCCGTGATATCGTCATCGCGCAGGGCGCCTGCACCGATTCTAACTTCCTGCATCAGTACCATATCGACGGCACCTTTGCGCCCATCGCCTCCTACGAGATGATGCGCAAGGCAGTCGAGTCCTGCGAGCAGGTCGGCGCGACCTACCATGTGGGCAATGTCCTGTCTACCGACAACTTCTATAACGACGACGAGGGTGTGCCCGAAGTGCTGCAGACCGTTCCCGCGTGGCAGAAGATGGGCGTCATGGCGTGCGAGATGGAGGCGGCAGGTCTTTATATGACTGCTGCCCGCTGGAAGAAGAACGCCCTGTGCATCTGCACGATCTCCGACCATATGCTCACCGGCGAGGCGCTGCCCGCTGAGGAGCGTCAGACCTCCTTCCGCGAGATGATGGAGGTTGCGCTGGAGACGGCGGTCAAGCTCGAAAAATAAGAAAACCGAATCCAATTAGGGGCGGACGGCGCTTGTCCGCCCCTGTACTGACCTTTTCAACATTATTACATAAGGAGAAATTCTATGAAACGCGTATTTTTGTTTGTTTTGGATTCCTGCGGCTGCGGCGAGATGCCCGATGCCGCGTCCTTCGGCGATCACGGCGTCAACACGCTGAAAAGCTGCTCGACCTCCGAGAAGCTGCATATTCCGAACATGCTGGCTTACGGACTCGGCAACATCGAAACCGTGGATTTCCTGCCTAAGACCGCCCAGCAGAAGGGCGCCTGCGCTCGCCTGAAGGAGGCGTCCATGGGTAAGGATACCACCATCGGTCACTGGGAGATCGCGGGCATCGTCTCGCCCGACCCGCTGCCCACCTATCCCAACGGCTTCCCCGAGGAGCTTTTGAAGCCCTTCCGCGAGGCAACGGGCAGAGGTGTGCTTGCCAACGCGCCGTGGTCCGGCACGGAGGTCATCAATAAGTACGGCGAGGAGCACATGAAGACAGGCGACCTGATCGTCTATACCTCCGCCGACTCCGTCTTCCAGATCGCCGCCCATGAGGATATCGTCCCGCCGGAGCAGCTTTACGAATACTGCCGCATCGCGCGCAAGCTCCTTGTCGGCAAGCATGGTGTGGGCAGAGTCATTGCCCGTCCGTTCATCGGCAACGCCAAGGACGGCTTTACCCGTACCTCCAACCGCCACGACTTCTCCCTTGAGCCGCCCGCAGAGACGATGCTCGACGCGGTGAAGGCAGCGGGACTGGACTCCATCGGTGTCGGCAAGATCTATGACATCTTCGCCCACCGAGGCACGACCGAGTACACCTATACCAAGGGCAACACCGACGGACTGAACAAGACGATGGCATATGCCGACCGCGATTTCCACGGTCTGTGCTTCATCAACCTTGTGGATTTCGATATGCTTTACGGTCACCGCCGCAACATCGACGGCTATGCCGCTGCGCTGACGGAATTTGACGGTTGGTTCGCGGAATTTATGGAGAAGCTGGGCGAGGAGGATATCGTGATGATCACCGCCGACCACGGCTGCGACCCCGCCTATACCGAAACGACCGACCATACGCGCGAATATGTGCCGCTGCTGATTGCGGGCAAGCAGGTCAAGCCCGTCAATCTCGGCACGCGCATGAGCTTTGCGGATATCGCCGCAACCGTGACCGAACTGCTGGGCGTAGAATTTAAGACCCCCGGCAAGAGCTTCGCAAAGGAGATTGTGTAAAGACACGGTCAGATCCTCTGTAGGGAAGGGACATGTCCCCAACACCTGTAATCACTGCTGCGTGTGCGCCAAAGCAACCAGCACTTACAGGCGGGCGGCTGATAGCCGCCCCTACTAGTATAAAAGGCAATAAATAAGTAGCCAT